>JAUWMY010000031.1 GCA_030612945.1 Desulfobacteraceae bacterium | reverse complement strand
AGCAGTTCACCTTTACGTTTTTCTACAGCTGCTTTAAACCCAGGTTTCTCACGTTCTTTTTTGGTTATTAAGCGGTCAAGATCATCCATTTTTGCCTCCTTTTACACGCTTAAAATAATCTTTTCTCAATGTCTTTGCCTTGTTTATTCTCCAGGCAGGCACAGATTTGGTCTTTTTTACGAATCCTGTCAGAAGAAGGATTGTTTTCCTTCCTGCAAAAGTATATAAAACCCTAAATTGTTTCTTAAATCGTCTGGCTCTCAACTCATAGATTCCATCCTCCAGATAATCAACCAGTGGTCGCCGAGCTTTATTACCCAATTCTCTCAAAGCTGCTATTGTTGCAACAACTTCTCTAGCATCCTCAGACGGTAGGTCTTCAACAAACTCTTCAATGGGGCATTTCCCAGAGGCATTTCGATAAAATATCATGCGCCAGTACATGAAAAATAAATACTACTATATAGTTGTGCTGTCAACATAAAATGCAAAGGGTTCTGGTGGCAGGGCTGGAGCGATTGACTATTGACTATTGTATATCAACTCATAGGACGGAAGACAGAAGACAGAAGTCAGAAGACAGAAGTCAGAAGACAGAAGACAGTAGACGGAAGACGGACGAAAGACAGAAGGCAGTATGCAGTTGGCCGGAAGCAGTAGAAAGTGGAAAGGTCAAAGCGAAAAGGGCGAGTTGGGGACATCCTTTAATCTATAAGTTCTTTCGAGGAAAATGGGGGACGGTCATAGGAAAATAAGTAAATTGACATGGTGAAGGTGATGTGGCAGGAAATACACATGCCCAGATTAGCCCGATTAGAAGCACCTAGTGTGCTCTACGAATTATTCGCGGTATTGAACGCCGAAAGACCAAAAAGGGGACAGGTACTTAGTGCTTTCCTTAGTAAGAACATAGGCCTACACAGTTGACAAGTTGAATGATTGGGGTCTTGCCATGTGACATAAGGATTTCAAGTGGAATAGGGTACATCCTTAAGTAATTCAATAAAATCACAGTGGGAAGTTGCAGTCAGAAATAAAGGTACCAGGTCTAAACAATCGAATAAATGTCGTAACTAAAAGCAGAAGTGGACCTGTTCCCAGTTCCTCGTTATACGCCAGCGAGTTCGGTGACGTTCCAAAAGACAAATTGGGAACGCCCTTGACTACTTTGAATTAATGCCTATCAAGAAGGTTTTCTTTCGATAGGATCGACCGGATCTTATGGGCCTTTTTTGTTCATCACTTTCCAGACGAAAGTGATGAAATCCAATCCGCTTCCGGCGGAAGTCAACTCCATCTTCGTATTTTTTCCAGTCAGGGGTAATCCGGGCCATCGTCAAATCTCCATTATCACTTTTCTGCAAGTAATTCGTGTTTCAACCTCGTAATTCGTGAAATGAAAACCGGTAAAAGTTGCTTGACAGGATTTACTGGATAATCAGGATATTATCTTTGGTATGATAATGATCGAGGAATGCTTGATTATTCGCAATAAGATGATAAGATAATCACCTCCCCAAAATTTCAAAGCTTCACACGTTTTTTAGTTTTCAAAGAAACAGGGAGATTAACAGCAGGGAGATTAACAGAGGGAGATATTTGATGGATACATTGCACAAGCTAGAAGTTTTTAAGGATACTTGTTCCAACGATGCTGAACTAGACCAGGTGTTAGGGAAACTGTTGGACATTACATTAAGCCGGCATCGGCGGAGATTAGAGCGGTATGAGCACGACCTGGGTGACTTCGAGAAACGTTACGGCATGGACTCGGGTACGTTCTACAAGCGTTTTGAAGCTGGAGAACAGGGTGATGCAATGGATTTCTTTGAATGGGCAGGCTTGTACGAACTTCGCCAGGACATTCTGGGAAAGATCCGACGTCTGGAGTCCGGCTTGTGAAAGACGCCGCTGATTACCTGACCTATATCAAAGCGCTTATGGTTGTGAATCCGCAAGTGTTGCGGTGGACAGTGGTACGTGAAGAAGTGCAGGGTGATATGGGCATGTTACGTTATCTGCTCACACTGCGTGGCAGCGGTCTGTTGGAGATATTCGAGCGGTTCCAGGTAGTGGAAGGAAGGGTCCAGGTGGCAAAATATAGCTTTCATTGGCAGGACGCAGCCGGTCAGTTGCTCAAGCGCTGGGACAATGCGACCCATCATCGCGAAATCTCGACACACCCTCACCACGTTCATGATGGCGCTGAGGCAAATGTGAGACCTCATGGACCAATCAACGCTGAAGAGGTTCTGGCTCTTGTTGCAGCGGAAGCGTCGGGCTGAAAGCCATGCCCAATTCCCCCTGACGATATGCCCTTTGCGCCATGCGCCATGCTCTCTGCGCCATTGGTGAAGTGTAGGAAATTCCCTCCAGATGAAAATAGAAATCGACAGGCAGTTACGTCCATCTTTTCAAATTCCCCCTCACCTTTATGGAAAGAAATAGGGGTCAGGTCTTCATTCCTGACAGAGTGAAGGGGGACATCCATAAGAAACTAAGTAACTCTATACGAACAACATAACGGTTTGAGTGAAAAGGGGGACATGGAGCGATTGACGATTTTCGATTGACTATTGAATATTGAATATCAACTCAGAGGACGCAGAGGGGTTTCAGTTGAGGGCCAACTATGTCAATGTGGCAGATGGTGCGGCATTTTGGCGTAAACGGGTTAAAAGTTTCTCTTCATCATGCTTCATCATAAAAATGCCATCCTAATTGCGCCTAACTTCGCAATTCACTGCGGGGTTCGGTATGTCATAATGGCGCATGCTTTTGGTTACAGATTTTGCACAGTCTGTTACGATTTTTTCACACGGGTAGGAATCTGGTTTAGACAGGATCTACGGGATAGACAAGATTATTACCCTTCTTTTTTTAATAGGTCATGGGTACCAACACGACGGAGTTCCAATGTTTGGTCCTGGTACCTAAGAGTCAGACGATAGCTCTTACTGATACGGATTTCAAATCTATCAGTTCCTTTAAGTTTCTTCAATTTGAGAGATGGGTGTCTGGGATTTTGCAAGAGTAGTGAGAGTTGCTTGTCAACTCGGGAACTTATGTTTGATGGGAGCCTTTTGTAATCCTTCAAAAAAGAATTTGTTCGCCTAATCTTCACTGTGGAGATCCTTCAAAAGGTCTTCCAGCCGGTCAAAGTCCTTGTACTGACCACTAACCAACTCGAGATCAGCTGTCTTTTCCTTTTCTTGCCACTCAGGTGTCCAAAACCAGGCCTGATCCCTGGGAACTTTAATTGTCTTAATAGGGATGATGCGAGCCTTATCACCTTCAACCTGAAATTCCACCTCGTCTCCTGGTTTGAGATCTAATGCCTCCATGATCTTTTTCGGTATAGAGACCTGTCGTTTACTGCTAATCTTCATGACTTTACCTTCTTACTTGTTTACTGAAAGTTAGCTTTACTTTCTGATAATGTCAAGCTTTTTGTGGAAGGGAATTTTTGTTTCTCTCACAGAGCCCACAGGGCAGGGGCGATTGACTATTTTCGATTGACTATTGACTATTGTATCTCAACTCAGAGGACGGAAGACAGAAGACAGAAGAAAGAAGTCAGTAGACGGAAGACGGACGAAAGACAGAAGGCAGTATGCAGTTGGCCGTAAGCAGTAGAAAGTGGAAAGGTCAAAGCGAAAAGGGCGAGTTGGGGACGTCCTTTAATCTATAAGTTCTTTCGAGATGGGGTTGGGCAGATGCCGGGGAGATTTCGCAGATAATTGGATGCTTTACACAGACGACGGGCTATAGTAAACCCTAACATTGCAGAAAGATTTGGTCCCAAAGCGCTTCGCTCGCTCTATATCAGGCCATCAAGAAACGATTGCCCATTTTCAAGACCTCACCGTATGTTTAATACACTTTCGTCCTTGAAAATGGGCAATCATCCCTTGCTGACCCAATCTATAGCGTTTTGAACTCAAATTTTATGCAACGTTAGGGTAAAGTGTAGACTTGATACAGCTTCTCAGTTCTGACTTAGACTATGCCATGCAGTCCTCCCTTTTGGCGGGAAAGCTTGGAAGAAGGAGGTAATTTAATGGAGCAAACATTATCAAAAGTTAAGAATCTGGAAAAATTCATTCAGAAACATGGGGAAGACGTCTTTATCTCGCAGACGATCTCGAAAATGCTGGCTTATAAAGTTCAAAAATACAAGGAACAGATTAAGAGATTAGACAAGGCATTAAGAAAATTTGAACGGACGTACGGGAAAGAGTCTGTGGTTTTTTTCCAAGAATTCGTGGAAGGCAGGCTCGGAGATGAAATCGATTTTGTGGAATGGTCTTCATTGTATCAAATACGTAACCGCCTTCTTGAGAAAAACAACGAACTTGAAGGCATGACATAAGTGCTTGAAACTTATATTCAAAATATGATGCAGGATCTTTCTGTAAGTCGTGCCGTATCTTCGTTCAGGGTCTTAAGAACAGAGGTAGGCGACGAGGATGGTTACGTTAGTATTAAATGTAAGTTATCAAACGGTGACGTGCTAGAATTTGCTCAATACGTTATAATTCGTAATAGAAAGATAAATGTAGAAACCTACAGCTTCCATTGGCAGACCGCTGATGGAAAATTGAAAAAGAGATGGGACAACGTGCCACATCACAAAGATGTGGATACGTTCCCCAACCATCTTCATTTGCCGGATAACGTTGTCGGTTCTTCCCCTATGAGTTTGAAAAAGATTCTAGTAGACATAGAGAAAACATTACCCCCCAACGATAAAGATACTGGGGCATAGAATAGCCCTATGTGAAGGCTGGGGGGGCGCCCATGTAATTATGCGTTTCATAGTATTAGGCGGACACACTGTATTCCCCTGTCCCCAGAGGAATAGTTTCACATTCCACCCCAGTACCATCTACCGAAGCTACCCTGTATAAATTCGCTGTGCTCCTTTTCTACGAAAAATTTAACAGGGCACGGCGGGGCCCCGATGGCGGGATTTTCGTTTCACTACGGTCCCGTTTATGACGGGATTTCCGCTTCGCTACAACAGGCAAAAAGGCACAAAATACACAAAAAGAACAATTAACATATTGGAATATTAAACAGTTATGGACGTCAGAAACATGAATACAAATTTATTTATAAGGTACTAAGACACAATTTGCATAATCTATTTATCTCACACAGAGACGCAGGGCACACAGAGGGCAAACAAAAGACAGAAGGCAGTATGCAGTAGGTAGTAGGCAGGAGACAGTCAAATAGCTCAAGGCTGGAAGCTCAAAGCTGAAAGCGACAAGGGCAGAGGGCATGGGGCAGGGGCGATTGACTATTGACGATTGTATCTCATGCAGAGTCGCAAAGGGCAAAAAGAGGGTGTGAGGCTGCACAGGGGACAAGAGGTCTACCGTGGGTTTACCCTGTTAAATTCCCAAAGGGGTTTCCCCGCAGCGCAAATTTAATAGGGTAAGAATGAATTCCCCAGGAGAAGCTATTGAAGCCACATTGTCTACGGGTAAGCAGAATCATGATCAGGATGTAATGACAACAGGCGCAGCCATAAACCGTCACGGTACGCTACTCCCCGAAATCCCTTACCGATTCGAAAGCTGTAAAGCTTTTTGCCGCCTGGGCCTTTCTGGGATAATATGGCCTCCCATTTTAGTCCATGGTCAACATATACCTGTTGCCATGCCATATTTGCCAATTTCCGCAGAGTATTGAGGCTGTTGCGCTGCTCATTTTTGGACAGATTGAAAAGCTGGCGTTGAAAGACAGGGTTGTTCAAATCCAAACGCACGGGCTGATGACTTTTCTGGTTCATCGTTTGGCCCGTGCTTCAAATTCCTCCAAGTTAGTGTCTTCGGGCGGATTTTCCTCTGCCCAGGCAATAGCTTCGTTAAGGTCAGCCTGAACACCTGGCCCATGCAGCCACTTTTCACTATCGGGAATGAATCGACCAAGTTTAACGATCCAAACTCCCGTTTCGATCTCATCCAGCATTACAGATTGACCTGCGAATTTTTTGCCCAGCGAGATCTGCCCGCTACTGCCAATTGTTTTTATAAGACCCATAGGCCCTCCTAAAATAAATATTACACTTTTATGATAGCACAAATGCATGATAAGTCAAGATTGAAATCGTGTGAATTGAGGATTTAAAGTGGGGGAGGGGGGGAGGCGATTGACGATTTATGATTGTTGGAGCGCAGCGGAAATCCCGATTCATCGGGGATTATTGACTATTGTATCTCAACTCAGAGGACGAAGAGAGCAAAAACAAATAGCTCAAAGCTCAAAGCTGAAAGCTCAATCTGCTGGGAGCTCAATCTGCTGGGGTCAAACCAAGCCAAGTCTGCTGGTCATCTGCTGGGGTCGTCATCTGCTGGGGTCGGACCAAGCCAAGGATCTTATATTACAGATAAAATGCCTGAAATATAGTCCGTTTTGGCCCTTAAAACCGCCTTTTTGACCCCAAAATTGGTCCTCTAAGCCCCGGGGGGATAGAGCATGGTTATGCTATAGTCTTGCTAATTGTCTATAGACAGCAGAATCATTGCGTTTGCCGACAAGCGCAATTTTAAGAAGACCTTCTTCAATGCGGTAGATAATTCGATATTCTCCGATGTCTGTCCCTCGGTAAGGGTACCCCTTCAATTCCTTTGAATCGTGAGGTTTAGGATTTGCCATTAATGAAAAAATCTTTTTTGAAACCTGCTTGAACTGTTTGGGCGGCAGTTTATCAAGAAAGGCTATAGTTTTTTTGGTTAAATCAAGCCTAAGCATGTTTTCCGCTTATAAAAGCCATTGATTCTTCCGATCCAACATATCCATCCGCCTCAGCTCTTGCTGCCTTCTCAGCCCAATAAGCATCTTCAATTTGGGTTAGGCGCTCATATTCCTCAAAGGCTATCAGCACAATGGTCTTACGACCCGTTTTCTCAACAATAACAGGTTCGCTCCTGGCAATATCAGAGAATTTTCCAAACTTATTTTTTACTTCTGTGGCTGTCGCTTCCATGTTAACCTCCTTCATCCTTTTTAACTATTTTAATCTTTTTGGCTAAAATAGTCAAAACCTTTTTTGGGTGGAGAGGGGAAGGGGCCTGGGGTGATTGACGATTTTCGATTGACTATTGACGATTGTATATCAACTCAGAGAACAAATAGAAGCCAGTAGGCAGTAAGCAGTAGGCAGGAGAAAGCCAAATAGCTCAAGGCTGGAAGCTCAAAGCTGAAGGCTTAAAGCAATGGGAATTGAAGGATTAAAGGGGTAAGGGAATGAAAAAGTTACGTTTCAACGTAATGGCGTTTCACCCATTTCCGAAAGTATGGCGTCGTAGAGATCTGGTTTGATCCAGAAATGAGCTTGGATTCTAAGTTTTTCTAACATTGGTTTGATCTGTTTGATATGCCAGGTTCATAATTGGGGAAGAATTACTAACAACAAGAAGTGGCTTATCCATTGGAAAATATTAAGTCTTCTTCTAAGTCTTCGCGGGTATAATGCCTCACTGTTTTTTTAATTCCTAATCGTTCGGCAAACTCCCATTTTGAAAGGACAATTACGGGACGCTGGTAAAAAAGTAAATAACTCTACAACTCATCCTGATATATGTTCTTTAAAAAATCAGGACTCTTTTGTACTTTAATACCCAACTGATCCGCTTTTTTAACCATGGTTTTATCATCGGCAAATAAAATGGTGTTAGAAGACTCAGCGGCTGCAAGGATTTTAGAATCTGTGGTAGAAACGCCTGTAATTGTAAAGTAGCATATTTTTACAGCCTTTTACAAGGTTAAACTTTATCCAACGTTGCAATTCAGACACTATAGACGCGGGGAGGGGGGGGACGCAGGACAGGAGCGATTGACTATTGAAGATTGTCTTTCCACCAAACAATAATACTTCCTTTACCTATTTCAGCTCACAGTGCATCATTGGGCAACCAGTTCAATCCCCTGTGCCACCACTCTCTCTATCTTGTCAAAACTCAGAGATAATTTCCTCCCCGATCCCCTTATAAAGTTGACAGGTATCTCCTTATGTGGTATTTATATATTATAATACTTTAGGAGGGTATATAATAATGCATACCAGAAAGGTAGCTATTACTATTCCAAAAAAATTGGTTGCCATGGTCGATGACATCAGCAAGAAAAGGGGGCTATCCAGAAGCAAGTTTATTTCCATGGTTCTCATGGAAAGGGTTATATCGGAAAGGAACCGTTATATCAAGAATACCTATGACCACATCTTTTCAGATGAATCGATAAAAGAAGAACAGCTTAACTGCGCAAGATGGTTTGAAGGGTTGGGAACTGAACAGGGGCAAGAATGGTAATCCGAAAAGGTTCTATTTATTGGGTAGATTTTTCACCTGGAAAAGGCTCCGAACCGATGGGAAGACGCCCTGGACTTGTTGTTCAAAATGATCTGTTAAATGACAGCAAATTAAATACAGTTATTGTGGTGGCAATTACATCAACTTTAAAATTTGGCGAACTGCCGGGCAATATAATCCTGCAAAAGGGAGAAGCAAACCTTCCCAAAAGATCAGTGGTTAATCTGACACAGATTAAAACTGTCGATAAGCATAGCCTCAAAGAAAAGATTGGGAGCCTTACACAAAAGAGGTTGGCTGACGTTTATGAAGGCATGAAGCTCATTATGGATATTCATTGACTAATAAGAAAGGGGACAGGTACTTAGTGCTATCCTTAGTACCTTCACCTATGACGAGACGGGTAATTATTCTGAAACCGCTCATGTCAGTGCTACGCCCACCCCGGACCCAACCCCTCCACCAAGTCCACCAACAGGCCTGGAAATTGTGAACGGCCCTTAGCCTCCTCCTTTACCCATTTCAGCTCAAAACTGTTTTGGGTGATAAATGCAACATGATTTAAACGATCTATTTATCTCACACAGAGAACGCAGGGAACGCAGAGAAAACAGAAGGCAGTAGTCAGTGGCGTCAGGGGAAGAGAGCAGAGGGCAGGGGCGATTGACTATTTTCGATTGACTATTGTCTATTGTATCTCAACTCAGAGAGCGTGGGATAAACAGTAGGCAGTATGCGGTAGGCAGAAGAATGTGAAAAGGTCAAAGCGAAAAGTGCAGAAGTCAGAGGTCAGGAGTCAGCAGAAAAGCTGGGTGGGACTGCACCGCTTAGTAAATGGTTACTAATGATGGCGAGATTTATCCTGATGACGGATAAAGAGGGCGAATATGCCTGCGACAATAAGAGCTGCCACTGCAATACCAGCGACGATTTCCATTGTTAGTCCTCCTTATCTTGTGGGGTTATGTAATACGCAACTGCAATTAAGCCAACAGTGTCATTAACGGAATTTTCGTACACGAAATTTGGTGGTGGAAGCAATGACAATGGCTCCAGCTTTTATATCATCTGGTTCAAGCTCAGGGTAGTCTTCAAGGATTTCTCTTTCAGTTGCGCCTTTAGCAAGCAGTTCCAATATCATTTCAATAGATATCCTCAGGCCACGAATGAGGGGCTTGCCGCAAAGAACATCTTTATCAAAGGTGATTCGATTCAGTAAGTCTTCCATTTTTTCTCCCAGGAAGGGCATAGAGGCAAAGGAGCAAAAGGAATATTTGGGCCTTTGTTTTGCCTCGGGTTATTGTAAGTGATCGAATTTACAAAAATCATAGCATAGAGAAAAAAATAGAGCAAGCTGGAAGAAAGATAGAAAAAAGGCAAATAATACTATATAAAGGATCTATTTATCTCACACAGAGACGCAGGGAACGCAGAAGACAGAAGGCAGTAGGTAGTAGACAGTAGGCAGGAGGAAGCCAAATAGCTGAAAGCAGGAAAGGGGCAAGAGTATGGAGCGATTGGCGATTTTCGATTGACTATTGACTATCGTATATCAACTCAGAGGACGCAGAGGGCATAGGGTAGGCAGAAGGCAGTATGCAAGAGAAAGTCAGTGGCCTATTTTAGTTCTTAGCAAAGGTATCCTTTTCCTGTTGAACTCTTTCGTGTAACCATACTTTTATTAGGGCTCCACGGTCCACGCCAATAGCTGCTCTAATGAGATCGATGTCTTTGACCAGCTCTTCCGCAACGTCAAGCGTGATGCGGACCTTCTTGATATGGCGAATAATATGTGCCTTAGATATGTCAATGAGGTCATGAATATCCTCGCCATCGTCAAACCTCCGGTCGAATTCTTCGGCGCTTTTAGCTATTCTTCTTTTTTCCATACAAGTTGGCCTCCTTCTTTCTGGCGCGTCTTACAGAAATGATTCGTACCGCATTGGCGCGCTTGGTAAAGATTGCCGTCCAGAGCTTTTTTCCAATCATCGCAATTAAGATACCTCTATGTTCGAGTGGATATGGGGCTTCTATTTCGACCCGATTACTATCATTCCACAGATATTTAGCAGTATCAAAATCAATACCATGCTTTAATTTGTTGGAATGGCTTTTGTTTTCATCCCATTCAAATTCCATAAGAATATTATACTTATTTTGTACAAAATATCAACAAAAATTGTAACGATTAGAATTTATTGTAACGAGAACCATATCAAAGTGGCAGATAGTACGATATTTTGGCGTGAAAATGATAACTTGCTGATATTCCTTATAAATGATGACAAATTCCTATATGAGGGTATGTCATAATGACACATGCTTTTGGTTACGGATTTTGCGCAGTTGGTTACGATTTTTTCACACTTGAAAGGGGTAAAGGGGAAAGGTACTTAATGTTAAAGAGGTTGTATGGGGAGAGGTAAAAGCAGGGCAAGGGCGATTGACTATTTTCGATTGACTATTGTCTATTGTATCTCAACTCAGAGGACGCAGAGAAGATGGAGGTCGGAAGACAGAAGTCAGAAGACGGAAGGCAATATGCAGTAGACAACAGTATGCAGGAGAAAGTCAAATTGCTGAAAGCGAAAAGGGCAGAAGTCAGAAGGCGGCTGTACTTGAGGAGTGCTACACTTGAAGACCGATATGCTTAAGGCGAAAAAGGGAAATTTGATATGGTGAAAAGAAAGAATATTCTGACATCTGACGATCGGGCAAAATTGGTTCATGCAGTTGGCAAAATCCAGAAACAGATTAACTGGAAGGTTGGTAAAATGGATGATTATATAGAGCGTCGCGGCTTTGTTTTGCTAGGCCGCATTGATGAGGTGTTGAAATGGGTAGAGGAAGAGAACAAATAGAGTATCTATTGCAGGCATTGCAGCATTCTGACGTGAGTGGTTTTGAGTTGTTAGAATTCCTGGATATTCGAAGTAGGCTTGCGATACAGGAACCTTTATTCAGCCAAGACGATAGACGTCGGTTGGAGGATATTGACCGTCAGCTTCTACAAATGGCCCCATCGTGGCTGGCACGTATCATGGAGGTTGCTGACCTGGCAGAGATGCGGCAGCGCTCTCGGGCTTTACCATCTCATTGGTGGTGGTACCTGGACGAGATTAATCTTAGCATACAATCAGCAAATTCAGTAGCTAATTGAGAAAATAGGCAGAGGGTATGGAGGGATTGACGATTTTCGATTGATTAGTGACGATTGTATCTCACGCGGAGAAAGCGAAAAAGGAAAGGAAAGGAGACAGGTACTTTATGCTTTTCAAACACTGATAGGCAGGTTTTTTGAAGGAGGAATTATGGCTAATAAGACACAACTATACTTATACGAAGCATTGGAACTTAGATCTGAATATGACGGAAGGATCAAAACATTGAAAGACTGCCTTCCTGAAACCAGGCAGAATAGAGATAGATTCTCATTTTCAAGGGACGACGACGGAAAGAGGCGGCCCAGTCCTGATTTTGATTTGGGTGAGGTTCGCGAGAAATTAAGGAAAATGGAATTTAAACGCCGTAAGCTGAACAGTGCTATACAACAGACGAACTTTAGTTATCGGATAGATTTCGGCGGAGAGTCCATCACTCTCAATGAAGCACTGGAAGTCCGTAAGGTGTTAAATGAAAAAATTGGTGAACTTCACGCGCAAGTTGTAAATTCAGCGTACCAGAGAGTGATTTATAAGGAGGGCCGTGACATTGTTGAAGAAAACGAGATTACTTTCACAGAATCACTTCAAAATCTGGAAGAAGCGAGATTGGCCTTTAGGGAGTTGAACAGAAAACTCCGGCTGGCGTCTTTTGAAGATAAAGTTGATTTCAAGGATGAATAAAGATATCGGAGACAGGGGAGCAAGCGCGAATGATTTGGTGACAAATCATAGCCCAGACGATGGCTTCTGAGAGAGCCACATACTTGGAGGGCTGACACCCTAATGAGTCCGGAAAAGAGGAAAACCATTAACAAAAAACAGCTTAGCAGATTTAGCAAAAAAGCAGCATACCTTTATGGCTCCGCGTCTCCGTTTTTTAAGATAGCAGGCTCCTGCCGACTTTTTTATGCATGCAGGTTGGGGGAAGTTGGTGACTATGTTGAATAACTTTCGTTGGTATTACCGTGATGGGTGGAGGAACATTGACGGTCTCGTAAAAAGTCTCCCGCTTCAGTTCAGCGGGACGTTGTGCTGCATTTCGTAATCATTCAACGTACGATAAGTACGCCTCATGATTACAAAATTTGCACGCCTTAAATTTGAACTTTTTACGAAACCGTCTAAATCGGACTTTTTACGAGTTCATCAAACATTGATGCCCATGTAAAAAGTCCTTTTTACATGGATTTAGGAATTTAGGGATTCAGGAATTACGAATTATCTAAGCTTGTTATCAGAATATTGAATTGGAGAATCCTGTAAATTTTGACTTTTTACGATACCGTCAAACATTGATAAGATTATAAAAAAGGGGATAAACAGTAGGTAGTAAGCAGTATGCAGAAGGCGGGGGAAAGCGAAAAGGGCAAGGGGCATAGAGCAGAGGGCAAGGGGCAGATGGCGAAGGGAATTGAGGGCTTTCGGTGAACCGCGATCTATGTCAAAGTGGCAGATAGTACGACATTTTGGCGTGAAAATGATAACATGCTGATATTCCTTATAAACAGTGACAATTGGTCATGTAGTGGTATGTCATAATGACGCAGCGCACTTATGGAATGAGATGGGAATGGGGGACGGTCATAGGAAAATAAGTA
>JAUWMY010000389.1 GCA_030612945.1 Desulfobacteraceae bacterium | reverse complement strand
GCCTGAAACGGCAAACCTCTTCATTTCTCACCGGTATAACCGGTGGATTTATTACGATTTAGATATGGTATACGGAGCGAAGCGACACCTTAACTTTAGTCACTTTAGTCATTTTAGTTCACTTTAGATCACTTATGATCAAATAATTACTCAACTGTTAGAACCTTATTATGGTACCACTACACGAGGTAGTGGTTTGGGCCGATTAATTAACCGTATAAGTAACATAAAGAAAAGAAATGAAAAAATCAATCACTGTCACATATTGTCACATTCTGGGGCAATATCTAAATATGTCTGAAGCTATGGATTTATTAGCAGAAATGGGAGTGAAAGGAAATATTCGCGCAGCAGATGTATATGCAAGTCTTATGACGTTTGCTCCGTTGGATTAGAAAAAAGATGCCCCCCGGCACACCTCCTATAACTTCCATGGATTAATGATAGGGGTGATGCCTGGGACAAAATCACTTTCATTCCTGGTGACCAGTGTCAAATTATGTGTGTAAGTAGTGGCTGCGAACAAACTATCAATTGAGGACATAGGAGTTCCCGCCATTTCTGCATTCCCCTGAAGGATTCCCCAATTTTCAGCAACCATTAAATCAACAGGGAGAATTCGTTCTTGATACTCATTCAACAGCGTATTCAGCCACAAAGTTAGCCTCTCTTTCTTTTTAGAATCCGGTAGTTTGGTTAATCCTTTTTCTATTTCACCGATTGTCATAACACTCAAGAATAACGCCTTTGAAGGTACCTCATTTAACCAATCTACAACTTTTCTGTTTGGGGCAGGCTTAACCAACTCCGAAATGACACAAGTGTCTAAAAGATACTTCACAGTTCTATACTCCTCGGGTAATCCTTCTTTCTCTCAATTTCAAAATCTTGATCCATTTTGGGGCAATTCAGCAAAAAATCCTTAAAATCAAGCTTATTAGAAATCAATTCCTCATATTCTCTGTGCGATACGACCACGACAGCTTCGACCCCTCTACGAGTTATGTATTGAGGTCCAATTGTTAAGGCGTCTTTAACGACCCTGCTAAATCGACTTTTGGCATCTTGAAGTTTCCAGACAGTTTTCATAATACATTCCTCCTTTCCATTATCAGTCTAGTCAGACTAGCCTTTTGTTGAAAATTTGTCAACTTTTTATTTGCTGATCATTTTCTTTTTGACAGGAGCAGTATAAGATGTCTCGTTCCACCTTTAAGGACGTAATTCCCTACATAATGTATGAACAAAAATCAGGGATTTTTCCCAAAATCAAGTCGAAGACCCCCGACTTTGAGCGGGTTGAAAATCCCGGACTTTGAGCGGGGGGGGAAGGGAAAAATTATAATCACCCCGCTTAAATAAAGCGGGACAGGCATCCATACATTGCGTATTTCGAGAATTATAATTTGAGCCTGTCGAAGCGAAGCGTAGATCCCGCTCATCGGGGACGTAGAGATTGGGAAAAATAACAGTTTTCGGTCGGGCACTAACTATTTGGTTTTAGTGCCCATTCTTTTCATATGGACCTGAAGCGCCATAAGGGCGGCGGGTGTGACACCGGAAATCCGGGAGGCCTGTCCGAGGGATATGGGTCTCACTTTACTCAGCTTTTCTCTGACCTCAGTGGTAAAACTGTGAACAGAGCCGTAATCCATATCTTCCGGAATCCTGGCACCTTCCATGCGTTTCAGCTTTTCCACCTGGCGCTCCTGGCGATCAATATAACCCTCATATTTTATCCTGGTCTCCACCTCAACGGCAACCTGCTCTTCTGTTTCTGAAAGTTCAGGGTCGAAAAAACGCAGGTGGTCAAAAAATATATCGCTCCGTTTCAAGAGTTGACCCAACGTTGTGGCATTCTTTATTGGTGGAGATCCTATTTCTTTCAGCCGATCCACCACTTGAGGCACCGGTTTCAGCTTAAACCCGTTTAGCCGGGCAAGCAGCTTTTCCACGTCTTCCCTTTTCTTGCTAAACTGTCTGTAAACGTCGTCGGGGACCAACCCCAGGCGATAGCCTATATCCCTTAGCCTGAAATCGGCGTTGTCTTCTCTTAAAAGCAGCCTGTACTCGGCCCTGGAAGTAAACATCCGGTATGGCTCATTAGTTCCCTTTGTGATTAGATCATCGATCAGCACACCGGTATAGGCCTGTGATCGGGGTAGGATCAATGGGTCTTCGCCCCGGATTTTCAATACCGCATTAATCGCGGCCAACATGCCCTGTGCGGCAGCCTCTTCATAACCGGAAGTCCCGTTTATCTGGCCGGCGTGAAAAAGCCCTTTCACCAGTTTGGTTTCCTGTGTTGGTTTGAGCTGTATGGGGTTAATGTAGTCGTATTCGATGCCATATCCGGGTCTCAGGATCTCAGCCCTTTCAAGGCCGGGAATGGTCCGTATCATCTTGCTCTGGATATCAATGGGCAGGCTCGTGGCCAATCCATTTGGATAAACCTCGACTGTATCCAATCCTTCAGGTTCAAGAAAAATCTGATGTCTTTCTTTTTCCGCAAACCGAACTACCTTATCTTCGATTGAGGGGCAGTACCTGGCACCCACACCCTCGATAATTCCGGTGAACAGGGGGGAGCGGTCAAGTCCCTGCCGGATAAAACCATGGGTCTCCGCATTGGTATAGGTGATATAACAGGACACCTGGGGCAAAGGGATTTTGGTGGTGGTAAACGAAAATGGTTTCGGTTTTTCATCACCAGCCTGCTCTATCAATCCCTTATAATCAATGGTTCTCCCATTTAACCGAGGGGTTGTGCCGGTCTTAAGACGGCCCATCTCAAACCCGAGTTCTTCCAACTGCTGAGACAATCGAACGGACGCCGGGTCTCCCATCCGCCCTGCTTGAAAATGATCAAGGCCAATATGTATGAGCCCTCTGAGGAAGGTGCCTGTTGTCAATACAACAGTCCTGGACAGGAACTTTTCATGGATTTGTGTTTCAACTCCATATATCTTTCCATCTTTAACCAGCAGGCTATCCACCATGGCCTGGCGGATGTCCAGATTTTGCTGGGCTTCCAATACTGACTTCATACGCTTGCGGTAAAGGTCACGGTCATTTTGAGACCTTGATCCCTGGACCGCCAGACCTTTTCGTGTATTGAGTCGCCTGAACTGGATGCCTGTCTGGTCGGCGTTTTTCGCCATCTCCCCACCGAGGGCGTCAATTTCCTTGACTAAGTGCCCTTTGGCCAGCCCCCCAATAGCGGGATTACAGCTCATAGCAGCAATGTGATCAAGGTTGATAGTAAGGAGTAATGTCGGGTGACCCATTCTTGCGGCCGCCAGGGCTGCTTCACACCCGGCATGACCGGCCCCGATTACAATTACATCATATTCTTTGTCATGAGTAGACATGGGATAATTTATAATCACCGCAAAGACGCAAAGATCGCAGAGAATTTGTTTCTTTTTTCTTTTGCCGTTTCTTAATCCCGTCAGATTCTGCGGGGCCTCTCAACGGCAAAAGAAATAATATTTAACTCTGCGGTCTTTGCGTCTCTGC
>JAUWMY010000364.1 GCA_030612945.1 Desulfobacteraceae bacterium | reverse complement strand
GACTTCAAATTCAGGGTCCTTGTGAACGAGGGTTGCGTCGTAAAGAAACGCATAGGCTGCAATGATAGAATCTGCAAGAGATATCTGATACTCCGCCTTGAATTCTCCCCCCTTTAACAAAACCGGTTCAGTCAGTTCTGGGATGTGCTTTGCCTTGATACTCTTCAAAGTGGCATACCTCAATTCAGCAACTTCCATTCCCCTATTCTGGATAGTTTTGTAATAGACCTCAAACAACACAATAGCAGGCAAAAGGATTTCTCTTGTTCGCAAAATACTTTCTACAACATCAGCCCCTTCCTCGTTTTCCATCATCGTAAGGATTGCTGATGTATCTGGTAAAAAGAGGTTACCCTTCAAGCTTTTTGTCCTCCTTTCTGTCGCGCAACAGGCTCATAGTAAGATCTTCCCCCTCAGAACAACCCCGCAAGGCGGCCACAGGATCTTTTGGTATCGGAATTAGCTTTATGACAGTTCCGGTATCTATCCAGACTACTCTTGTGCCAGCAGCTATGCCGTACTTCCTTCTTAATGCCACAGGGACGACCACCTGCCCCTTCCTTGTCATAACAGATTCCATCTTTTACCTCTTTTTTTCGTTTTTTCTTACTTATTAATAATATGACACCATTTCTTAATTGTCAACCACGATTGAGATCCAGACAAAATTCTACCCAATCGATCCAAGAATTGACAAATCAGTGAGATAGCAGTATTTAGAATAAAAGGTTAATGAGATCAGTAAAAATCTCTCAGTGATCCTGACAAAATCAGAAGCGTAAAATGAAAAAGCAAACAATAAAGGTAAAAAACAGGCAGGTAAACCTTGCAGATCTTATAGCAACGATTAAACAATGTTCTGAAGTTTCAGCAGCCTATCTTTTCGGGTCTGCTGCCAAAGGAGAGGGCGTGGTCAATGACTTGGACATTCTGGTTCTGCTTAATAGAAACGTTGATAAGCATGAAGCATACTTTAATCTCACTTATAAGTTATCTCAGGTTTTAAACATTTCTGAAGACTGTATCGATCTGTTATTTTTTGATCTTGAAGAAGCAGATCCTGCTGTTCTTACCAGGGCTGTAAATAAGGGTATCTTGCTTAAGAACAATGACCCGCACTATCTCAGCGATACGATTGACAATGTTTCCAGGTATTTGCTGGATAATGAAGCCATGATAATTCGAGGCCAGCGCCTGCGGCAACAACGCTTGGAGGTGTTCTGTGAAACTTGATAAAGAACGTCTGGAAAAATACTTAGACGAAATAGCCGCAGAGACTATTGACATAGAAAAAATCATCAGCCAATAAGGTGTTTCTAAAAAATCTAAGAAACGGCTTAGATGATTTTCGTATCTTTGTAAATGAGACAAGAAAGATAATCAATGAAATCATATGAAAATTTACAAAGAAGGCCACGGGAGACTGAAAGCCTTCTGAAACGAGTTAAACAAGAGGTCCACTCTGTTATATCTGGTGCTGAAATTATACTCTATGGTTCTCGCGCCCGTGGGGATGCCGACTCGATTTCAGATTGGGATTTCCTCATACTTGTAGATCAACCATTAGATCGAAACCTGATCACGGAAATAAAAAATCGCCTTTATGATTTGGAATTAGTGACCGACACAATTCTAAGTAGCATTATAAGGACCCGTAAAGAATGGGACTCTCATAGGTACTCTGTTTTACCTTTCAAACGTACGATAGAACAGGAGGGAGTTCTATTGTGAAAAGGGATTACAATCGAGATCTAATCCAGTTACGTAGATTTCGTTCTCTTCGATAAGGATACAGTGGAGCCATGGATATCCCAGGTTAATGACTTTATTGAAACCATTTCAAGGCTGGCACTGAAGCCGGAGAGACCTGGATAATTGAACCTTTCTCTTCTGTGTCTATGAATCGGTATCAGTTGAGAGTTAGAGGTTGAGCGGATTTTCCCGCTCAACCCATTTTAAAAGGACTATCTGAGTCCGTCCTCCATCTTAGCCTCTTCTTTCTTGAGACCACCGATGCGCGGGTGGGGTCTGCCGCAATCGGTGACAACCAGAGCCACCACAATTTCGTCTGCCCTGGGGGCATCATCCACCCGAACAGCCATTGCGTCGAAATGAGAGCGCACAAAGGCCGCATCCTTGAAATTAATGGGCACATCAATCTCTGTCCCCATACCGCCAACTTTCTTGGCTGATGGTATTAGGGCCAACCCCCTGCTAACTGAATCACGAAAGGGTTTTCCAAGCTTTGGGTGAAGAATAGCGGCCGCGTGTTCACGCTCACCGTTTTCACCCACGATTGCTGCCTTTCCGTAGCTTTCTGCTTTTTCGGGTGCAATACCCAGTGCATCTACCGCCATTTTACCGAGAACACCGCCTAACTCTTCTCCGATATCCATTAAGGGGGTCAGGTCATCAACAAATTCCCCTGCGAAAGGGTTTTTAATCACGGCAATGGCTGCTGCTTTTTTGCCAGGCGGGTCCATTTTACGACCACCGTCCGAGTGGACCTCCTCTAAAACCGTTATGTATTTTCTGACTTCCATTGTAGTACCTCCTTCTGTTTGACAATATACTGTTTCCAGTACCCAGTACCTAATACCCAGTACCCAGGGTCTATCACTCCGCCAGTCTCTCCTTAAAAAAACTGGTCATTGCCACTTTTCCCTGAACCGCTACATATGCCCCTAAAATAATATCTTTTGCTATCAGTTGTTTCGCACGTCCTATGGCCCTTGATATGGCCTTGGCCCTTATTTTTTCACTTAGCGGCCCGACCTTTATTGTGACAGGGAGTCCTGCAATATCTGTCTCGGGATCAATCTTTTCTGCCGGACGCTGAATCACCTTTTCGTCTTCCACAAAACTAGCATTAGCAATGGCAGTTGCGGCCGCATCCGCCATTGAAGCTGTCTCGGCAATGACTGTCGAGGCCGAGGCGACTCCCCTGGTAAGGCTTCTCCCTCCCAGGCCGCTGGTGGTCACTCCCAAGGAAGGCAACTTTGAATCCAGGGCGATAACATTCGATATTTCCTGCTTGTCGACCTTCTGACGTATTCCGACTGTTACAGATGCATCTCCCAGCAACCTCACAGCCACATCCCCGCCATTATCCACTACAACTCTGGTCATGCCGCGGTTAACGAGAAAATCAGCCACTGCATCTCCGATTGTCCCTGCAACCGCAGCCATGGGCGTGAGATCTTCATCCCCAACGGTCAATACGCTCCGTATCATCTTGACGGCAAGAGAGTCCTCCAAATTTTTCGGAATTTCAGTGCATCGTCTTCCCAGTAGATCTCTTAAATGCGCCACCTGTTCCAGATACTTAAAGGATTCTTCGGCAGCCCGCTTGCCCATATCAGGCTGAGGCACCTTTCCTACAAAAGCGGAGATCACCAACCTCATAGGACCGCATTCAGCCATCACAGCGCCCCCGTGGAGCACGTTGATCACCTTTTCGTATGGCATGTTTTAGTATGTCAGACAGGATAACAGGATTTACAGAATAATTCTTAGGTCCTGTTGATCTCTTTTTCTAAATCCTTGATTTTACGTTTTGTCTCAATTTATGCGCCATAGCGTGCTCAGGCCTGACCTCCTGCCAACCTGTCTTCTTGATAAGGGTTACAAACTATAGATCTTCGCAGATGAATTGATACCGTTTTAGCCTGATTCTTGTGCATCTATCTTTAAATCTTCTGTCCAAAACTCGTCTTCAAATTTTCTTACTTTCGCGATAATTTCTACGCATGTTTTAGCGGTGACCTTGTCA
>JAUWMY010000547.1 GCA_030612945.1 Desulfobacteraceae bacterium | reverse complement strand
GAATGCAGGTCACAGTGTGGCCGTTATGGGGGCTTCCGGAGTTGGGAAGTCAACGCTTCTCAATATCATGGGGAGCCTTGACCACCCCACAGAGGGCGTGGTTAAATTCAGGGATCGTAATGTTTACGAAATGGATTCAGGGGCCCTATCCAGCTTCAGGAACGCAGAAATCGGATTTGTTTTTCAGTTTCATCACCTTCTACCGGAATTTAACGCCCTGGAGAATGCCATGATGCCGGCCTTGATTGCCCGCTACTCCAAAAAACGGGCGAGTGAAATGGCAAGGGAAGTCCTGGAGAAGGTGGGCCTTGAAAAACGCTTGAATCACAGGGCTGGTGAGCTTTCCGGAGGCGAACAGCAACGGGTGGCCATTGCACGGGCATTAGTGATGCACCCCAAACTGCTACTGGCAGATGAGCCCACTGGAAACCTTGACTGGTCAACCGGTCAGGAAGTTGCTGACCTCCTCCTCAGGCTCAACAGAGATGAGAGTATTGCAATGGTTATTGCCACCCATAATGAAAGATTGGCAAAAAAGATGTCAATGCGGATGGAAATAGTTGATGGGCTCATTCGGTAGAACCAGTCAAGGGCCGGTGGGATTTGCATCAATCCGGGGAGTAATGTCGAGATGGATTTGGATCCCGACATTGCTGTGCCTTGCCCTGTGTGGCCTTCTAAAACCCAAAATGGTTAAGGCTGAAGAGACGGGGAAGGTCGCTGTTATGCCATTCAGGGTTTATGCCCCTAAATCATTTGATCATCTTACACGTGGGTTGCAAAAAATGCTTACCCTCCACCTTGAAAAGAGAGGATTTAAAATAATCAGCCCCGAGGCAGTTAATGAACACCCCCTCGCCTTTTTACCCATTCGTGACATGAGGACACTGGTTGAAGTGGGAGAGGACCTAAAGGCTGATTGGATCATCGCAGGAACCCTTACCGAGATAGGAATGTAGGTGAGTATCGATCTGAAGGTGGTTGATGTGGCGGAAAAGCGAGGTCCTTTTTCTCTCTTTATGGTGGCAGAGGATGTTGAAGCCTTAAAAGAAACGGTTGAACGGATTGCCTTGAATATTGATAATCAAATCGTCGGGGTTGTCCAGGTGGATTCGATCGATGTTAACGGTAATCAGCGCATAGAAAAAGAGGCCATTTTGGCTGTAATTAGAACCACAAAAGGTGATAGGCTGGACTATGAGCGGCTTGATAAGGACCTTCGTGCCGTATACAAGATGGGATTTTTCAAGGATGTCAAGATAGAAACAGAAGAAGGGCCGACAGGGATGACAGTGACCCTGCATGTGACTGAAAAGCCATCCATTGGAAAAATTGTGATTCAGGGAAACAAGAAAGTGAAAGAGGAAAAGCTTGAAGAGGAATTGGGGATAAAACTCTATACCATTCTGGATCAAAACGAGATCAAACAAAGTGTCAACCGCCTTAGAGAGTATTACAGGCAAAAAGGTTATTACAATGTAGATATTGTTGAGAAGATTGAGCCGTTACCGAACAATCAGGTGCTGGTGAGATACGAGATTACCGAAAACGAAAAAGTCTATATCAGGAAAATAGAATTTGTGGGAAATCAGGAATTCGATGATGATGACCTGCAGGACGTCATGGAGATCAGTGAGAAAGGTTTGTTGTCATGGTTCACAAAATCAGGGGTTTTGGATAAGAAGAAACTGGAATTCGATGTACACAAAATAACCTCCTTCTATCACAACAATGGCTTTATTAAGGCGAAAATCGGTGAGCCAAAAATTTCCTATGAAAAAGAAACAGGTATCACCATTATTATAGAGGTCAAGGAGGGGCCACAGTATCATGTAGGCAAGGTGGCTGTTGAAGGGGATTTAGTAAAGCCGGCAGATG
>JAUWMY010000017.1 GCA_030612945.1 Desulfobacteraceae bacterium | reverse complement strand
CCTGAACGAAAACCCAGTTCAGGCACGATTTTGGATTTTGGATTGCGGATTTTGGATTCAAAAAAGAAAACAATTTCAGTGCGTTTAAAATTTTCGAGTAAAACTGGGAAATCATATTTCGAGGTTTTCGTTCAGGCATTAATTAAGGAGATATATCATGAATCGTATTTTGAAGGTTTTATCCCCGGTATTGGTTTTTAGTTTAATGACATTTTTCCCAACCATTTCGACATTGGCCGATATGTCTAAAGACAAAAAGACCGAGGAACAGGTCGAGCGCATTGAAAAGAATGCCAATTTGGAGCAGGAAAAGGCAAATAAGGTGAGGGAGAGGGCTGAGGAAAAAGCTGCAAAGGAAAAAGATAAGAAAAAAGCTGAGGAAATCCTTGATAGGGCTGATGCCCAGGTTGAACGAATGGAAAAGAAAACCCAAATAGAGAGGGAAAAGGCAAATAAGGCGCAGGAGAGGGCTAAGGCGAAAGAGAAAAAATAGAACACCAGGAAGAGACATTAATCCGAAAGATAGACTTTCTCACAAATGAAATCAGTTTTCGTTTTTCCTTGAATCACAAGGGGAATTTCTCTATAGCCTTTCCCTGGAAAAGCAAGTTCTTACCAACCCAACCAACATTAACTCAGCAACCTTCGCTATGGTTCCCTATGCCATCGTTTCACGACCCGAGGGGAAATTAGGCTTTTTAACTCGTATCAATACTCAATTATGGTATAGAGGGTTTACGCGTGTATTGATATTTACAAAAACCGCAAAGGGGTTTTAAGTTCACTGATAGAGGACCCCTGCGGATTGCCATGCATTCATCAATTAAGGGGGTAACGGAACATAATGCCGTTCATTTGTCAGAGAGCCTGCAGGCGAATAAAACGGGTTGCGGCGGGCTGTTTCACTGTTCTCTTTATGCTGGGCGCGGTTTCCGCCGAAAATGTTCTTGACGATGAATCTAAGCAACACCGGATCGCCGAGATGTACGCAGAGTACAAGAAATCTTTTCCAGAGATATCCGATCTCTCGCCTGAGTTGGTTTTCAAGCTTATGAAGCGCGTGGACGTGGTATTCGTGGATGTTCGGGATTCAGAGGAGCAGACCGTTTCCATGATTCCAGGGGCACTCACTCACGGGAAATTCCTCGAAGATCCGGACTCCTATAAGGAACGTACAGTCATTGCGTACTGCACCATCAGTTACAGGAGCGGAAAGTTTGTGAGCAAACTACGGAAACGGGGCATCCATGTGATCAATCTGCGGGGAGGCCTGCTGGCCTGGCTCCATGCCGGAGGTCCGGTGCACCGGGACGGGATTCCCGTACGTAAGGTTCACGTCTATGGAAAGACATGGGATCTTGCTCCCTCGAGCTATGAAACGATTTACTAAGGGCTCGCGCAAAAATAACTTCACATTTTAGCATCCCATCTTCAGGCCATCTTTGTCCGATCCTCAACCGCAAAATCCTCGAAAGAATCCTACTATTACTGTGGTTTTGCGATTTCGGATCGAACAAAGCTAACCTAAATCTGGGCGCCAATTCTGTGAAGTTATTTTTGCGCGAACCCTAAGTCGTTCCTGAGCCGTTTCCGTAATACCTCCGGTAGTAATCCATTGTGTCCTCCTTACCGCCGCCCATCCTGCGCCTTAAGAGGTAGCGGGAAAAAAGCAGGAGCACCGTGACTATATTCCCAAGGAAAGGCCCCTGTTCCCATCGTCTCGCCGATACGACAGTTCCCTTGGGCAGGAAAAGGACCTCGCCCGCCCGCTTGATTCTGAGAGACAATTCCACGTCCTCCATCAACGGCAGGGGTGGAAACCCGCCCATGAGGGGGAGTACCTCGGTGCGGAAAAACTGCGCCTGATCTCCGAAAGCGATACCTATAAGCCGGGTACGAAGGTTATTGAGAAACGCAATGATCTTGTTTTTCCCCCCCGGCCTTTCGAACTCCATCCTCATGGCCCCGCCGGCTGCATACGGACGGCGATTCAGGGAATGAATAACCCTTCGGGAAGCTCCCGGAAGAAGACGACAGTCCGCGTGGAGAATCAGGATAACATCCCCGTCAACCTTCTTCACCGCTTCCGCGATCTGTCTTCCCCGCCCCCGCTCACAGGAAATAACCGTGGCGCTGAGCCCCGCGGCCTCCTTGCAGGTATTATCCAGGGAACCTCCATCCGCCACGAGTATCTGGGATACGGCTGGTTGTCTCACGACGGACTCGATACAATCCCCGATGTTCCCTTCCTCATTCAAGGTAGGGATAATGACGGAGAGGCGCTGTACCCCGTGAAAGGATCGCTTTTGCATTGAAACCCCGGCCTCCCCGGTTGCCATGCACGACGAAATTTTATCCCGCAATTTCCTGCAATCCGGATCACGCAATCCGCTTCTCCTTTCTGTCAAACGGCCAGAGTGGACCCCGCAGGCGTTCCCAAACAAGGAGGAACCAGACAGGGGCAAATTCCAGCCACACGATCCCATTATCGTGAAGAGAGGTGAGTCCTTCGGTACGTAAATAATCACGCATGTAGTATAGGGGAAGCAGAATGCCCAGCACCATAAAGGGGAGCCGGGGGGTGACGGCAAGAAAGGGCAGTATCCAAAGGGAGTACCAGGGAAACTGAGTCGGGCTGAGGAAGTAGAGCCCCGCAACCACCAGGAGGAGCCGCTTGCTTAACTCCCTGGGATCTTCGGTATCCTTCCGTATCAGCCAAAACGTCCACCCGAGGACCAGGGCAAACGACACAGCGCGGGCAACGGATTGGGCATGGAAAGGATACAGATCCAGAAACCGCAGAAGAATCTCCGCCACCCAAAATATAAGGAGAAACAGGGCATCATTCATCTCCCAGGTCTTTCCATAGGCCACGAAACCGGAACTGGCATCCAGTCCGCTGAGGGCCATGGGAAGAAAGAGCATAAGCGATATAAAGCCGAAAAGGAGTATTCCTAAAAGGAGTTGCATTCTGTTCCGGAGGGTGGATCTCAGAATCACCGGGACCAGAATAACGGGCCAGAACTTGACCCCTACGGCAACACCGAGAGCGGCACAGGCGTAAAGGTGTCTCTTCTTCAGGGTAAAAATAAGGGACCCGAGCAGAAGAGGAAAAAGGAGGACATCCATGTGACCCGAATTATAGATCTCTTTCACCAGGAGTGGGTTCCACCAGTACACCACCAGGCCCATGAGGGGAAATTGCCTTTTTCGAAGGAGATAAAACAGCATCCAGAGGGTTACCCCGTCACAGAGGAGCAGGACCGTCCTCCAAGCGAACAGGCTCCATGGCGCCAGGAGGTGTCCCAGGGCAAAGGCTACCTGGACGATTGGCGGGTAAATAGTTCGCAAATAGGGATAATTAATCCTTTCGGGCACGGGTGACGCTTCTTCGGCCAACAGACGGAGTTTCTCCGGGATCCCGGGGGAGACACCCCGGCGCACATCCCCGGGCGAGAACCGGTAGGGATTAAAACCGCTGGCCAGCACCCCGCCGTCCCACAGATACCGGTAGTGATCGTCCTCCAGCATGGGTGTGGAAACGAACATGGGCATGCGCATTGCAAGCCCCAGTGCGATGAACCCTATTGCCATTCTTCTGTCAAGAGGAATACGCCTGAATGAAGATACCGCGAAGAGGTGGATGATCCCTGCGGCCATCATGACCCCCACGAGCCACAAGAGCGGTTTCTGTTGATCCTGGACCTCGTAGTCGAACCCCCAGGAAAGGAGCGCAAGGAAACACATGAGGAACACCAGGACGACACCGGCCGTCCACCCTTTGAGAGACGGGGGATTCTTATGGTTCCGCGGATTCCTGTCTCCAGGCCCATCCATAGGTGCTTGCGCTGCCTCCTGCGTTTTTCCCAATTGGGTTTGCATGGCAATCTTTTTTCGTAACCGTTCACAGGTTCAGGGTTTCCCGCTGAAAGGGGGATTAAGGGGTAGGGTCAAGGACAAAATTGAAGACCCGAAGTTTTCGTAAAAAAATGCCGGTTTTGCCAAATAATTGCCAATGCGCCGCCAATTTTCAGATTGGGAATGACGAAGCCGGGTGCTACTCACATAAATACACCTCCAAAATGGATTCCGGGGACAATAATGCAACCTTGAACCCCTGAACCTTTGAACCCGTGAACGGTTACCTTTTTTCTATACACCCAAGGATTATAAAACATTTCCCTTTCAGAATCACGGAATAAATCATCAGGCATCAAGGGATGATAGGATTTTAAGCAATTGAAAAGAAATACGATCTTCAATCCCGTGGCTGTGGTCCAAATATCCAGCGGCTCATCAACATGGCCATCCCCATTCGATTCGACTTGACAAGTTCAGGCGATCATCTGTATTAAAGACTATTCGAAAGCTTCCTGTTTTCGCAAACCAATTCAAGGGCAAAGGAGATTATCATGAAAAAAGACGATCTTACTCAGGTGAAAAACATCGGTCCTTCGCGCATGAAATTGCTCAACGACTCTGGGATCACCACCATCAAGCAACTTGATGAAACGCCGCTGGAAAAACTGGCCCAGATAGAATCCATCGGCGAACATTATGCGAAACTAATCAAGGATGCTGTGACTGAATATTATGGAAAAAAGCCTGAAAAATTAGCCGTAACGACCGCGTCCGGCAAAGAAAAGAAAGTCGTGGACATCAATGGGAATTTACGCAAACGAATTAAAGTTCTTAATAAGCGTATAAAAAAGGCGAAGGAAGATTTAAAGCCCTTGGGGAAAAAGAAATATCTGGAAGCATATATAGATTTTAAAAAAAGATCCAATACACTCAAATCCCGTCTTAAGGAGCTGGGTCAAATAGAGGGCGGCCTTTCGCAAAAGGTTAAGAAAAAAATCATCAAAAATGTTGATGCTCTGAATTTAACGTTGAAAAATGCAGGGAAAAAACCGAAAAAGAAAAATTATAAAAAATTATCCCAGGAAATTAAGTCATTTTCTAAAATGCTCCGGGACACATTTTCTTAAATACAGGCGATGTTTCGGGTGTTGAGTTGCAGGGAGATCGGAGTGACAACAAAGAATTACAATGAAGAAGATACTATTGCTGGGTGATATTCACGCAAATTATCCGGCCTTTAAAGCTATTGTGAAAGGTATCCACCCGGATCGGTTCGATTTAATCATCAACACAGGTGATTTTACTGTTTACAGTACATTTCCCAATGAGACGATCCAATGGTTTCGTAAGAGAAAAAAAACCATTTGCATCTTAGGCAATACGGATCGGCGTATCTTACGAATCTTAAAGGGTAAGAAATTAAAAAAACCAAAAAAAGAAGAAAAACGGGTCATGTACTTTTGGACTTCTGAAAAGCTACTTCCTGAGAATGTAAAGTACTTGAAATCCTTACCGAAACAAACAGATTTTAGTTTAGGCCCTATCCGAATCGGCGTGTTTCATGGGACCCTCGATGATGCGGATGAAGAGTTATTTCCTGATGCTCCCGAAGACCGTTTCCATAAACTGGCAAAGGACTCACCCTATCAAATCCATATCATGGGACATTCTCATGTGCCGTATTATAAAATCGTCGACGGGGTTCATTTTATCAATCCTGGCAGTGTGGGACGGATGTTTGACGGAGATCCACGGGCTTCTTTTGCAATCCTTAAGGTATCTTCAGAGAGAATAAGCGTTGAACATTTTCGCATCCCCTATCCGGTGAAAGAGGTAGTCAAGGGCCTAAAGAACAACCACCTGCCGGATATTTATTCAAAAATGTTTCGAACGGGGAAAAAATTAAATTAATTGGAGTTGCCATGAAACCCACGGAGCAAAAAAAAAATAAGAAAAAGGATTCAGAAAAGAGCATGGCAGGTTCGACAGCGCAGATCAGAGAGGTGGTGCAGAAAGTCGAATCGAAAATTAAATCCAGCACTCCTGACAAACGGATTCGAAAAATACTGAAGGTTTTAAAAAAGAAAGATAAAGAAGAAATCGTCCAGGCCGTATTAGAGAAATATTACGATTCAGAAGAGTTGAAACCCTACCAGGCGGAACTTATAAAGATGCAGCGCCATCTTGAGAAAACCAAAAAAAAATTGGTTATTCTTTTCGATGGCCGGGATGCCTCCGGCAAAGGTGGAACAATCCGGCGGATTACCCGGTATATGAATGAAAAAAGGTATCGTGTGGTTGCCTTGGGCAAACCGAGTGAACACCAGAAAACAGAGCTCCATATCAAACGATATATCGAACACTTCCCCCATGCCGGCGAGATCGTTTTGTTTGACAGAAGCTGGTACAACCGGGCCATGGTTGAACCGGTGATGGGATTTTGTACTTCAGGCCAATATAGACGATTCATGAAAAAAGTCGTAGTGTATGAAAATAATTTCATCGAAGATGCCGGCCGGACCATCCTGCTCAAGCTCTATTTTTCAGTGACTAAAGAAGAACAGGCCAGACGCTTTATGAGAAGGAAAAATGATCCGTTAAGACAGTGGAAGCTTTCCGAAGTGGATTTGCAGGCCCAAGAAGTATGGGACGATTTTACCGAAAAAAAATATATACTATTGAAAAAGACGCATACAAAAAGAGCGCCCTGGTATATCATCCGATCCGACGATAAGCATCTGGCCCGACGTGAAACTATGAAGGTGATCCTCAATTCGGTGCGCTACAAAGGCAGAAGCCGCAAACTGAATTTTACCACGGATCCGGATATTGCTATTCCGGGGGATAAGGAATTAAAATTAATGAAAAAACAGCAAAAAAAATATGGCAAATCCCTGGCATGACCCCCCAGGAGGAATTAACTATTGACGATTGAATATTGACTATTTAAAATGAAAGACACTACATAATATCCAATTACCAAAATGGGGAGTAAAAATGACAAAAGAAAATAAAAAGAAATCCAAAGGGTTTAAATCGAAAGAAACGAAGCCAATTTCGATTAAAGAAAAGGATTCATCCAAGGCAAAAAAGGAAATAAGTGAAAAAGTCAAAAAGAAACCCAAAAAACTAAAGGCGAAATTATCCGAACACACCGCCTTTAAGAATAAAGATAAGAAAAAAAAGAGAAATCGTAAGTGCGTTTGGGTAAAAAAATTTACCCTCGAATATGAACAGAAGTTGCACAAGTTGCAGATCGAACTTTTAAAAATGCAAAAACATGTCAGAGCGGAAGGGTTACGCATATTGGCGCTATTCGAAGGGCGTGATGCCGCGGGCAAGGGTGGTTCTATTAAAAGGATTATTGAGCATATGAATCCACGGGGCACCCGGGTGGTGGCCCTTCTATCACCCGACGACACGGAACAGACCCAATGGTACTTTCAAAGATATATTCAACACCTCCCATCAGCCGGAGAGATTGTACTTTTCGACCGCAGCTGGTATAATCGCGCCATGGTTGAACCTGTAATGAATTTTTGCACCGATGAGCAAAACAAACGGTTTTTAAAAGATGTGCCCATGCTGGAAGAGATGCTGGTTAAGGACGGTATTATTCTATTCAAATTTTTCTTCTCTGTTTCCAAAGATGAACAGCTACAGCGATTTGATTCGAGAGAGACGGATCTGCTAAAACAGTATAAAATTTCCCCGGTTGACAGAATGGCTCAGGAAATGTGGGATGATTACACGGTGAGAAAGTTTCAGATGCTCAACGAAACAAACCGCACGCTTGCCCCCTGGACGATCATTCGATCGGATAATAAAAAATTGGCGAGACTCAACTGTATAAAGCATTTTTTATCAAGGATCAAGTATGAAGGTAGAATCCCTAAAAAGGAACTGCGGACCGACCCTGACGTTTTGATATCAGGCATTGACGAAATTAGATATATGGAAGAGCACCTGTTGGAACCTTATGCATTAGCCGGATAACGACGTCTCGGGATTTCTACGACTCAGGGGAATGATTTGAATCAAAGGAGAACGAGGAGGATAGAATGGCTGTTCAAGTTATCATCAAACGCAAATTCAAGGTCGATAATCCGGAGGAATTAATTCCGCTTCTCACGGAATTACGCATCCGTGCGAAAGATCAACCCGGCTATATTTCCGGTGAGACATTAAGAAGTCTGGATAATCCCGAAGATTACCTGGTTTTTAGCAAATGGGAGACGGCTGACGACTGGAAGAAATGGTTGCACAGCAAAGAAAGAAGGGATATTCAGGGTAAAGTGGATTCGCTGATTGGAGAAAAAACTTTTCACGAAATTTTTGAGACTGTGAGTCAATGACGGACGGCCGTTTTAATAGAAAAGGATAACCCAGCCGCATTGCCGTTTAGGGTTCACACAAAAACAACTTCATCCCGCTGAAGCGGGACTCAGATTTAGGTTGGATTTGGCCGATCTGAATGAGCGAAGCCACAGGAATAATGGACTATTTCGAGGACTTCGTGAGTGAAGATCAACCGAAGACGACCTGAGATCAGAAAATGTGAAGTTATTTTTGCGCGAACGCTTACCTTAACGGTGACAAATTTTTTGTCGTAAGGTGGGCATGGTCCAGCGATGAATGCTGATAATTTAAGATTGTTTCTCGTCGTCGTCCTCGTTCTCGTAATCGAGAACGAGGACAAGTTCGAGTACGATAACAACAGTCCAGCGGACTCTGTCCCTCCAGCACAGTATTGACATGGCTATATGAAGTTCACTATTGGTGAATTTCAGATCCAGCATCAAAATTTTGATAGCGCCCGTATCTGCCTATTTCTTTGCCTTGCTTTTTTTCCCCTTTTTCCCTTTTTTCTTCCCCTTGCCTTTTTTTTCTTTCTTTTTCTCTTTTTTGTTACCTTTTTCTTTCTTTTTTTCTTTTTTCTTGGCTTTTTCTTTCTCTTTCTTCTCTTCTTTTTTGGCCTTCTTCTTTTCCTTTCCTAACTTTACTTCAGCTTCCTCAGTTTTCTTTTTTTTCTCTTTCTTTTCCGCCTCTTTTTTTTCTGCCATGGTGTCCTCCTCCTTTTCTTAGGTTGCCGGTGCAGTCATTGAACCGGTGCATTGATAATCATGAAGCATGCTTCTTGGGAAACTCAAAAAACTTTAATTTACCGCAGTGTTCACTAATTTTTGTCCAGGATGAAATGTCTAACTCCACGCAAAATACGCCGCAGGTCGGGATATTGCTGATCGACTGATCAGCGATATAATTGGCCATCCCATTTATAGCCGGGTTATGACCGACGACCATGGCCTTATTCACGGCATCGTCAATCCTTTTAACACCTTGGATTAAGGCACTTTCACTGAATTCATAAATGGCTTCGTTGTATCGAATATTTTCAAGCGGGTAATTGATCGAAGCGGCAATAATCCTGGCGGTCATGGCCGCTCTGTTTGCCGGGCTGGACAGGACGACGTCCGGTGCCACCTTTAATTTTTTAAGAACTTTGCCCATAAAAGGAGCGTTTTTACGCCCGCGTTTGTTCAGGGGTCTTTCAAAATCATCCAAGTCAGGATATTTCCAACTTGATTTGGCATGTCTGACCAGATATATGGTTTTCATGATTGGCGACCAAAGGTAGGTGAGCGCAACCGATTACGTTCTATTGAATTGAATGATATCATTATCAATATATATTAATTCAATGCGACTGGTTTGTGCAACCAATTTTTTTTGTCAGCCACCCTGCCGCACTTTTTACATACGAATTTTGGATTTCTGACGATATCACTGAATTTATCAAATTTTTTAGCTATATCCTCTTCCTTCCATTTGCAAAGCCGTTTCGCTTTTTTCGCCATTTTGTCCTCCTTTATATAAAAATCCACCCATCAGGATTTAAACTGTTGAGAATAAGGTTGAAAATACACTACAGTCTGGATTGTGCATACACGATCCGACGACTTTGATCAAGACCAATTTGTATAAGGATTTTTTATCAGGTTGGAATTGAAATAACGGGGGTCTCCGGTTACCTCTTCCCCTACCCAATCGGGCCTGGGGAACTCTTGATCTTCGCTCTCCAGTTCCACTTCAGCAACGATTAACCCCTGGTTTTCCATAAAGAATTCATCAACTTCCCAAACAAAGCCTCCTTCCTGTACCTTATAGCGGGTTTTTCAATCAGGGGTTTCTCACAGATTTCCAGCAGTTCATTGGCGTCCAGGAGGGGAATCTCATATTCGAATTCCATGCGGGACGCTCCGATTGCAATTCCCTTGATCGTCAGGTAGGCTTTGTCTTCCATGGTGCGCACCCGCACATTTCTTTCTTTCGCGCTGTTTAAATAACCCTGGCAGTACCTGGTTCCTTGTACATTACGCCAGGGACCTTCTTTGACCATAAATTTTCTTTCGATTTCTTTGCCCATCGCATCCTCACAATATGATTTGTTGAACTTTGTCCCAGAGGTTTTGATATGCTTTTGCAGCCACTGATCGTGGCGAGGAGACCGCAACTGGCTCACGATGAATCCCCATTTTTTCGATCTGTGCCAAATAAGGAATAAAGCTTTGTAAGACACCATCAAACGTCTTTGCCACGGTAACCATTAGTTCTTTGTGCATTTTTTTGTGCCAATCAACCATCGAAAAAAAACTGTAAATCTTACCGACTTCATAATTATTTTTTATACAGAACTTCAGTAATTGCTTATAAGTTCTCACGGACAGTGTTGTTGGAATCAGCGGGACAAGGGCATAGTCAACAGCGTTTAATATATTTTCGGCCAAGATGCTGATGGTGACCGGACAGTCAAGAATGATCAAGTCATATTGATCTCTAAAAGGTTTTAGAATTTTTTTCAACTGGTGTTTTGAACGCCTCAGTTTAGCGAAAGTGGCATCTAAATTACGTAGCGAGAAATCTGCCGGCAGCAGATCCAGGTTTTCATAATCAGTGCCTTTAATACTTTTATAAACGTGCTTTCCTCCTTTAATGAACCCCTTGGTCCCGGACTTAAGCTTAGGCTTTACCCGAAAATAGTAGGTTGCGGAACTTTGAGGATCCAGATCGCAGATCAGGGTTTTAACACCTGTCCGAGCTGCCAGATAGGACAGGTTTACTGCGGTTGCGGTTTTGCCCACCCCGCCTTTATTGCTGTAAAGTGCCAGTGTGGCCATGATAGTTCCTCTTAGATCCTGGTTACTGGATGCTGGTTACTGGTTACTCGGTACTGGATGCTCGATAAACTAAAATTGGAATTCTACCCTTCGAGAGCCTCAGGCTCAAACGACTGGGTCGGACGATCGAATTAAATAGAAAAGACAGAGCGAAGCGATACCAAAAATATTCAATATTCAATCGTCAATATTCAATTCCGGCTTGTCCGGCTTAAAGTGAACAGTTCTCGGAATAACTTCTTATTTGCAGGCGATGCAAAGTCTGTGAAGGTTTTGGCAAATGCATCTTTAACTGTCTGTCTTTCTCTATCCAACGTTCCAATCAGGCTGCCAATTGCCACTAGTGTTTTTTTTAACTGCTGATGGGTTGCGGGCAATTTTTTGGTAATGTTCAAAAGATATTCTTCCTGAACACGAAGATCGTTAAAGTCCCCTAAGTTGTCTTGTAGTTTCTTCAATTGCTCAATCAAGACATTAATTTTTTTGCGAGGAAACAGACTGGAGAAAAACTCCATCAAGTATCGCAATTTCTTACATTGAATTCTCAGGACATGCAGCATCTCGTCTTCGGTGTTCTCTAAGATCAGGTTGCCGGCTTTTACAACACCCCGGTATTTCACATAGATTCTTTTCCGCGCCAAATAAATTACCGGCAGCTTGGAATTAGCTGTCGTTGCAGAATCCTCTCTCGGTTCACTTAAAAAGGCCTCCCAATCATGTAAAATCTTCGCATATTTCTTAGACCTCAAACTGTTAAGGACGTTCTGTAATGCCTTTGATCGTTTTTGCCGTAAATATTCAAACAAAGGATCAATGTCATTCCGCAAGACAGGGGGGAGCATTGCTTTGTAGGTATCCTCCTTGAGGAGATAGACATCTAAATCCCGCAACTGGTTAGAAAGTTTACCCACAAAAGCAAAATCTTTCTTAAATCGGTTGGTCGTCCCCATCGGAAACACATTTTTAATCTGCCCCAAAGCCGAGCGGGTGCGGCGAATGGCAACTCGGAAATCATGCAGGAATTCCGTATCCAGGTCTTTCTCAATGTTGACTTCGTTAATCCTCATTACTTGTAACAAAAAGTGCAAAATCACTTTCGTAGCATCATCAGAGCGCACATCAGGGTCGAGTTGAAGATTTAATTTTGCAGAATAGCTGCCCGGTTTTTTATCGACGACCTCCAGCGCTTTAAAATAGATGTCTTCCTTTTTACTGATTGTAAATCCTGCTTCCTCGAATCGTTCGGCCAGATTTCGAAAATATTGGGGGTATCCCTTAACTGGTTTCACCCACAAATGAGCAGCCAGGGCCGGCGCATCTTTTTCACGAGACGGTAGAATCTCTTCATAGGCCAATCGCGTCACTGTTTTTTCATCCTGGTTCAAAATACGATAAGTCGTTGACCGGCAATGCACTTCAACAAGTTTTAAAAGTGCTCGCATTTTTATAATCGGCACCAGATGTTGCTTCAATTTACCATCGGGAAAATCCCATATAAAGACAGGTATAGACGTGATTTCAATGGTATGCATAATTTCGCTTTTTGCCAGTTTACGCAAAAACAGCTTGTTGCCGGACCGATACAAGACAAGTGATTTATTAAATAGACGCCAGTCAAACGTATCATAAATGGCAAAACTCTCAGAAATAGCCGGCTCTTTTTTGATCGCAAATTGATCGGCCAATTCGCTGATCAATTGCTGCTCCTTATACCCTTCCGTTAGATTGAATTTCAAATTATTGCGCATGATTTGATTCTCTGCCCTGCGATTGCCTGCTGATGACTTCGATGAACACATCCTTGGCGCCGCGGGTTACGCGGAAGAAATAACACTTCAGGCCGGCCGCCTTGGGAAACAGCAGCCCGAGGTTAGACGCAATCACCTGCTCTAAAGGTACAAACCCGGCATTGTCGGGCAGTGGCACCCAGCGCGGACGGTTTGCCGGTACTTTGATCCGTACGAACCGATTACGTTTCTTCTTGGTTTCCTTAACCTCCACCGCAATGTTCAGCCCCAGGTTACTGATGAAGGGAAAGGGGTGCGAAGCATCCACGGCAAGCGGTGTTAAGATAGGTTCCACCGATTCACGGAAATATTGCTGCATATAAATGCGCTGTTGTTTGTTCAGCTCCGTGTGGTTCAAGATGGGAATCCCGGCTGCAGTCAAAGCTGGACGAAGCTCACTACGCACCAACCTGGAAACGATGCGAGCCTGTTCGTGCAACTCCTGCCGGCATGCTTGCAGTTCTTCGACCGGTGTGAGCCCGCCGTGGGACAATTTTTTTTCTTTTTCTTTTTCTCAATCTTCCGTTTGAGCCCACCAATACGTTTCATCGCAAACTCATCATATAGCATGCCCATGATGCCGGCGAACTTGACACGCTCAAGCAGGGGTAGATCAGGATCTTCTGCGAGTGCGAGCACCCGGCGTGCAAAGCCGAGCCAACTCAACTCGCGGTTGATGAGAGTATTTGGCAAATCAGTATCGATTTTATCAGGTTTTACCGCGTTTTCTTTCACTTTTTCCATCTTGACGTACGCCCGTAGCGGTTCTTTATGCTCTAATTTATAGATCAAGGCCGGATGCAGTGTCAACTATAACCGAACGCTCTTAACCCTAGCGTTGCATAAAATTTAAGTTCAAAACGGTATAGATTGGGTCAGCAAGGGATGATTGAACATTTTCAAGGACGAAAGCGTATTGAACATACGGTGAGGTCTTGAAAATAGTCAATCGTTTCTTGATGGTCTGATATAGAGCGAGCGAAGCGCTTTTGGACCAAATATTTCTGCAACGTTAGGGTTAACTTTACAGTCTCAACTGTACATGCTACCTAACCAGCATGCCGTGGAAATCACGAATAGATGCCCGCCCGCCTCGCCTGAGCTCGCGATGGCGGGCAGGGTGGTCTCGACTGTCAGCAAATCAGTCATTCGAGGCGAGAAGCTGGCAAAGGCTGGAAAATATGCGCTGATTGAATAAGCATAAGTTAACTGCGTACTTAATATCCATTTTCCCAGAAATTCCAGATCGTTAACGCCCTGCCCTACTCCATCCTGTAATCCTCCATCACCTCAGCTCCATAATCCAGCCTGACATCACATATGTTGTGGTTTCTTTTTCCTTGAATCACAAGGGGAATTTCTCTATAGTGAGTTACCAAAATCCATCAGCTGTATGAGGTGAACACATGAAAGACATCCTGGTAAAAGAGGTAATGATCCCGATTTCAGATTATGTGACCGTGAAGAAAGGGAACAACTTAACGGATGTATTGCACGCCATTGAGCAGAGTCGGAAAGCCGGAAAGGGACGCGCCCATAGAGACGCCATTGTCGTTGATGAAGACGGACACTTTATTGGCAAAGTCACCAT
>JAUWMY010000280.1 GCA_030612945.1 Desulfobacteraceae bacterium | reverse complement strand
AAGGGACCGGTAATTGCCATTGCCACAAAGGGAGATGATGATCTAAGAGAGATAGTGGATGATGTGATCGAAATACCGAAGACACTTGATTTTCTGAACCCTATCCTTGCAGTAGTACCCTGCCAACTTCTATCCTATTATTGTGCCAGTTTGCTAAACAGGGACATTGATAAACCAAGAAATCTTGCAAAGAGCGTGACAGTGGAGTGAACCTGGAAGGCTGAAGTCGGCAAGTTGAAAATGTTAAATATTACCTTGAACTTCCCCGCTGCAAGCGGGATAAATAGGCACTTTAGATCACTTATGGCCAAACAATTACTCAACTGGTGGAACCTTATTATGGTACCACTACCCGAGGTAGTGGTTTAGGCCGATTAATTAATGTATTTTCTTTTCTCTGCGGCCTCGGCGTCTCTGCGGTGAACTGTTAGCTCTTATGGAAAGAAAAGGGTGGGTTTTCTGGATTACTAAAACTGTGGGAAGGGTGGTGCTGAGCCCATTTTTTTGTCTAAAAGCCGTTGGAGTTAAAAACCTGCCTCAAAAGAGCGCTTTTATTCTCCTCCCAAAGCACCAGCGCTGGGAGGATATCCCCCTTCTGGGCCTTGCCACGCCCAGACCCCTCCACTATATTGCAAAAAGTGAGCTATTTATTAATCCCCTGAGCAACTGGTTTTTGCGGTCGCTTGGGGGCATTCCGTTAAACCGGCAGCGCCCTCTTGAGAGCAGACACTCACTTAAATCCTTCATTTCACTCTTAAGGGAAGGGGAGGGGGCCGTTGTTTTTCCTGAAGGCACGTATTACAATAACAAAATGGGTCCCGGTCATGTGGGGATGATAAGGCTTATCCTATCTCGTGTGACACCCCCTTTTATCCCTGTTGGCGTACGCTATTCTCGAAAGGGATTCCGGATTTTGGTTCATATAAAATACGGCAAGCCTTTTTACGCTGAGCCAGGAACATCGCCTGGCGTACTTCTTGATCACATGATGAAGCAAATCGCAGAACTTTCGGGATTGAGTTAAATAGCACGGGAAGTAAAAAAGAACTTAAACTCTGCGCTCTCCGTGTCTTTGCGGTGAGATAAAACAGGAGAAAAAACATATGTCAGAACTTGAAAAAGTCTTTGAACGAATAGATAGTTACAGGGACGATGTCATTAAACTTCAGGCAGGCCTCACATCCAGAATTGCGTTGGGGCCGGATAATGAAGGATCTGGTGAACATGAAAAAATCGCTTTTGTTAAGGATCTGCTGAAAGGATTCGATCCTGATTTTCTTGAGGAAATAAAGGCCCCTGATGAAAGGGCGCGGGATGGTTATCGTCCCAGTCTGGTTGCAGGCTGGGGTGAAATGCAGGATCAGTCAAGCGTCTGGGTACTCAGCCACGCGGACATTGTCCCGCCGGGAGATCTCTCTCTCTGGGAAACTGACCCGTATCAGATCAAGGTAGAAGGCGATCGGATTTTCGGAAGAGGTGTTGAAGACAACCAACACGGGTTTGTGAGTTCCTATCTCGCGCTCAAAGCTGTCCTTGGATCTGATTCTGAAACACTAAGGCCGATCTGTCTTGCAATTGTGGCAGACGAGGAGACGGGCAGTAAATACGGCCTCCAATATTTACTGCAACATAATAAAGACCTTTTCAAAAAAGACGATCTTATTGTCGTTCCGGACGCGGGCAATAAAGAGGGTACCATGATTGAGGTGGCGGAGAAATCCATGCTGTGGATCAGATTCATTGTAACAGGGAAACAATGCCACGCAAGCACACCCGGAAAAGGGAAAAACAGTCTATTCGGGGCAGCCAGGTTGATAGTGGCCCTGGACCAGCTCAAGGCGCGGTTCAATTTGTCTGATGATCTATTCAGGCCTTCGGTATCAACCTTCGAGCCCACGAAAATGGAGGCCAATGTGCCCAATATAAACACGATACCCGGGAGAAATATCTTTTATTTGGATTGCCGGATTTTGCCCCTTTACAAGGTAGATGAGATTCTTGCTGCGTGTAAGGAAATCGGAGCTGAGATAGGTGAAGAGCTCGACCTTCAAATTGAAGTGAAGGCTGCCCATAGGGAGGATGCGGCTGAACCCACATCGCCGGATGCTCCTGTAGTCAAGGCCCTCATTAAAGCGATCAGGAAGGTTACTGGAAAAAACGCAAAACCCATGGGCATTGGAGGAGGAACGGTTGCCGCATTTTTCCGTAAAGCTGGATTGCCTGCTGCGGTGTGGTCTACCATTTCTGACACGGCTCACCAACCAAATGAATACTGCCTGATATCAAACATTCTAACGGATGCCAAGATCTTGGCCTGCCTTTATCTGGATACTTAGGTTTGATCATCACCTCTTGTGGCATGGCCCATAATTTGATACTTGTTATAAAAAATGTTGGGAATTTCAAAAGGATCAATGGCCTGAAACTAATGAATTGGACCGTTTATCCTGAATAAAATGCAGGATCCCAGCTTATTTTCACTATTTTCAGCAAGGTCCCTCAGCGTGCAAAAGGAAATATGGTGATGGTCTGTGAGTAAATATCTGCTCAATTTGGGAGGGATTGATTGGTTAACCAATCTTTGGTCGAACTAAGCTGGAACAGTCGATGGACAAGGCTGGTGCGGTTTTTGACGCCCACTTTTCTATAAATGGATTTGAGGTGATTATCAACGGTGTTGGGACTAATAAACAGTTTTTCACCAATCTCGGAATTTTTAAGCCCTTTTGACAAAAGGAAAACCACGTCAAGCTCACGTCGAGTCAAACCGCGTTCCCTTAACACTTTGGATAAACATAATATATGCTCTTCGGGTTCAAGGCATAGTAAGAAAAGTGGGGTCTCAAAGTGAGTTATCAGGCGCAGATTGATCGATATCTTTTCTCTGGTGCCAAGGGAGGTCAAGTCGAAAGGACGTTGGGGGGGCTCCAAGTTTCTCTCCTGTTTGGCACAGGTCAATAGTTCCTTGCAACGCAGATAAATCTCCTTGGGAAGAGGGCCTGGACGCGCCTTCTGGTTCCTTTCAGGCTTGTCCAGATTAGACATTATACTAACAGCATTTTCGTTATAGTAGATTGGTTCCAGGGACTCATTGAGAACTATGATGCCTTTGTAAGGTAGGTCGGGAATGATAGAATCAATAATACATTCGCGGTTAATGAGCTTCTCCGAGATGATGGTTTTTTCCAGTGCCCCGGCCAGATGCGGGGCCATTAATTCAGCCTTGGCCTTATCCACAGCGGAAAAATTGGGCGCGTTATGCGGACGGAATAACGCAACAATACCTAATGTCCTATTCACAGATTTCAAGTTAATGACCATCTGGTAATGAATGGACTGAGGCTTGAGAAAATCATGATAATACTCAGTTCGTACAAAATTTCTATAAGAAACGAGGGCGTCAGCAGTGAAGACAGAGGGATTATTTGTTAATAGCGTTTTAGCAAATGGGTCTAACTGATGATAGTATCGACGATACTGACGTAAGGATTTTTCCTCGACCCCCAGAGTGACAACCCGGAAGAAGTCCACTCGCTGCCCCGAGCCTTGCAGTAAGAAAAAATTGCTCTTTTCTGCTCTCAAAGTTTTCTCCAGGATGTGGAGAACCTCGCTTCGCATTTGGTCCACTTTATTGAACTCAAATGCCCTATGGCCGACCAGGAGCACATCTTTAAGGTCTTGAGTACTAAGATCTACCAAGACTAAACCACCCTCTTATATCCAAAGATTATGTGGCCCTTATTTCAATCGCCACTATCTCTTTTCTTGGGGCCAGACCGCTCTCACCTTAACATTTGTATGGATAGGGAAGCAGTTCTTTTATTTTCTTCGTTTTTGCAAATGAACAAATTGTTTGAAAATCAAAGCAAGGTTATTTTTTTTACACGCCGATTCAAATTGATGTGTGACAAAAAGCTCTTGTGGAGAATCTATCGCAATTACAGTGTCATACTAAGATTATGATAAAGGATTGTCAATGTTTATTTGAATAAATTGAACATCCCGCAATTTATACAACACACTGGAAATACGGCCTTTTTATGACTGCTTTAGGTACCGCCAACCCGGAGAATCCAAGATCCTCATGAGACAGGATGAAGATGCACTTTACATTATTATGAAGAAAAATGACGAATTTCCGCTATTGACCTAATAGGCATTGTGGATGAATATAATATCGTTGAGTTACCCGTACGGGAAATGGTGTAAACGTCCTGATGACGCTGAACTCGACTTGGAGTGAAGGGGGGACTCGTACATAGCGATTGTGTGGAGTCTAACCGCAATCACAGTGTCCAATTCAAGCCAATCGAGGTTAAGCCAAAACAGACTTTAACAAGAAAGGAGGGAGCACATGTCTTTAGAAAAAGAAAGGCTTTTAGAATTATACCGTAGGATGCTGTTGGTCCGGGCCATGGAGGAAAAGCACGGGGGTCTTCTGCAGGAAGGAAAAATGCAATTGATGGGCCATTTTGGCACCGGACAGGAGGCTGTGGCCATAGGTGTGACCGGCCCTTTGAGAAAGGAGGATATCCTGTTTGGAACCCACAGGGGTGGGGGCGAATTCATCGGGAAGGGGATGATTCCAAAGGAGATCTGGCTGGAATATTTAGGAAAGAAGACG
>JAUWMY010000391.1 GCA_030612945.1 Desulfobacteraceae bacterium | reverse complement strand
TTACCATAAACCCGAATAAATCCCTCAAGAACATAAAGGGATTGAGTGTAGAGGCGTACTCGGAGAACAGGGCTTCGGTGATGATGCCATCTAATGCATGCATCAGAAGGAGCAGCATAAAGCCGCCATAGATGAGCATATGCATCAGCCAGCGGAGAAAATCTTCTCTCAATATCTTTATTTGAAGAATAACATCAACAAAAAAGACCTTGATAAGAATGAATATTTTTCCACTGAATACCGTTCCCAGGATGCCTTTGACGGCCGCAGATACCCTTTTGGAAGTCGTAATGTCGCTGGGATTAATGCCGATACTACGCCGGAACCAGTTGGAAATTTTGTAAATCATACCGATTCCAAAAATTGCAAGAGACACATACAGCGCTATGTCAAAAAACATGGGTTCGTTCCCCTTTTTAATCTACCCATCATGCATAAGTTCAATTAGAAATTTTTCAATGCATAATCACCTTAATATTCTTGGACAACCGATTTCTATAGGACGGAAAGTGACTTGTCAATATGTTATTACCCCAACCCTTAATGATTTTTGGCACATTAGTGCATACTTATGGTGATATTTTAACCCTATAATGAGAGATTTGCTCGATCAAGGCATGCTTTTTGCTGATGTGTAGATGAATTTCCAAACTATAGTATTAGGGACAAAATGATCAGAAAAGAGGCCCCCTATTCTTCCAAGGTTGAGGTGTCACCTTCCGGAAGCCCCAGTTCCCTTGCCTTCAGGAGCCTCCTCATTATTTTCCCGGATTTGGTTTTGGGCAGTCCTGGAATAAATTGTATCTTCCTCGGACAGGCCACGGCGTGGAGTTTCTTTCTGGCAAATTTCTTGATGTCTCTCATCAATTCATCGGACGGTTCATAGCCGTCCTTGAGAGAGACAAAGGCCTTTATAACTTCCATTACCAGTGGGTCGGGGATGCCAATAACTCCTGCCTCGGCAACCGCCGGGTGCTCGATAAGGGCACTTTCAACCTCGAACGGACCAATGAGGTGCCCTCCGGAATTAATCACGTCGTCGGCCCTTCCCACAAACCAGAAATAACCATCTTCATCCATTGTGGCCCGGTCGCCCGTGATATACCAGTCACCCTTGAACCTGCTCTCATAAAGCTCCTTCTTATTCCAGTAGGTTCTGAACATTGACGGCCAGCCTGCTTTAAGGGCAAGATGCCCTTCTTCTCCTGGTGGAAGTTCCTTCTCGCAATTATCATCAAGAATCGTTGGTGTCACTCCCATAAAGGGTCTCCCCATGGAACCGGGGCGTATGTCTTGTACGGGATAATTGGCGATCTGGATGCACCCGGTCTCTGTCTGCCACCAATTATCGTGAAAGGGCAATCCAATAACTTCTTTACTCCATAATACCGCTTCAGGGTTCAGTGGTTCTCCTACGCTGCACATATATCTCAGGCTCGTGAGGTCATGTTTGCGCACGGGCTTCTCCCCGGACTTCATCAACATTCTGATGGCGGTGGGGGCAGTATACCAGACAGTCACTTTGTACTTTTCTATGACACGGTACCAGTGGCCTGCGCCAAAGCCTCCTTCATAGACCACCTGGGATACGGCGTTTGACCAGGGACCGAAAATACCGTATGAAGTCCCTGTTACCCACCCGGGATCGGCAGTGCACCAGTAAATATCGTCCTGATGCAGATCAAGCACATACTTGGCCGTGGCATAGTGGCCCATAATGGCCTCATGGACATGTACAACTCCCTTTGGTTTCCCCGTAGTCCCTGACGTATAATGTATAATGGCATAGTCTTCCGCATGGGTTTTTTCTATTTCAAATTCTTCAGGGGCCGCATCCATAAGGGTTTCGTAGCTGAATTCTTTGTCTTTCAAATCATAAGGGACCCCCCTTCTGTTGACGATGATTATTGTGTTAAGAGCAGGCAAATCATCGAGCACTTCATGCACTGTATTTACGAGCCTCGGTGTTGTTATCAGCACCTTGGCTTCGCAATCTCCGAGCCGGTCTTTTACCGCATCAGGCCCAAAAGCGGAAAAAAGAGGCCCAATGACGCCACCAATCTTCAAAGCACCCAGAAGAGCTATGTATTGCTCAGGAGTTCGGTCCATGTAGGTAAAAACCCTGTCGCCTTTTCTAACGTCCAAATTCCTCAGCGCGCCTGCAAAACGATTACTCAGCTTTGACAAATCATGAAATGTGTACTCTTCACTTTCGCCGTTTTTCCCTTCCCAATAGAGGGCAATCTTATCTTTCATAGGCGTCTTTACGTGTCTGTCCACTACTTCATATGCAATATTGATCCCTCCATCATCGAACCTATCAAGCTCTTTGTTGATATCTTCCCACCCAAACCCTTGTCTTGCTTTTCCATAATCCAGTAGATTCGGTCTTACTGCCGTCTCATTAATCTCAGTCTTACGGATAGGCTCGTAATCCATCGAAGCATTCTCCTTTTTTTGGTTTCAACCTGTCTAAACCTGTTGTTTGCTTAGGAACGATATGAGCAATTGATATGTCATCACTTCATTACCTTTAACATCTGCTTAAATTCCTTTGTGCCTGCCTTTTTAAGTATCTGGTAGATGACTGTCTCAGTCGAGGTAATCACTGCTCCTGCTTGTTTCATAAGATCAAGTCCAACACGCCAGTTTTCATCTGTCCTTGAATCAACGGCATCCTGGGGCACGTGGACCCTGTAACCTCTCTCGAGGATGGAGATGCATGTCTGAAATACGCAGATGTGGGATTCGACACCAGTAACGATTACATCCCTCAAGTCCTCTGAATCCAGGCGGTGGTTAAAGCCATCCACATCGCAACAATTGAAATGCAACTTGCTGATTGGTTGGTAAGCGGGCAAAGATTCTGTCACCTCAGGGAGGGTAGGGCCAAGCCATTTAGGGTACTGTTCCGTGAGGATGACAGGGAAATCGAATAATTTTGAAAGGAGCACGAGCTTTGTTATATTGGCAGCGACCCGTTGTCTTCGCCCCATGACCTGCATGAGCTTTTCCTGCACGTCTATAATAAGGAGCCCGGTTTTGTCTTTTTCCAGTTTTGAAATCGTCATAATGAAAGAGAGTTATAGAATTTGCTTTTTGTGGGAAGAAGCATAGGAAAATATTTCTTCCAAGTCAAAGAAAAAGGAGCCATAACATATACTATTTTCAGGCTGGATTACGGGAAGTGCCCGTGACAGAGGGACTGAGCCTTGAATCGTTTGATTTTATATAGCTCTTATGTTCTGCCCTTATCATATTTGTATGGCAGGCGGGTATTCGAATTTCGGATTTAGTCGTCTTGAAAATACATTTATTTGGCCAAGTTACATCCTACTTTGACGTTTCCCTGGGGACATCCCTTGCAGGTCTTGTTGAACCCTGTTTTTTGTGTTAATATTTAATCAAAATAAATGAAATATGCTATAAGCTTAGTGATGGGGGATAACAAACGAAAATTGTAATAGTGGGGGCCGGGGCCATGGGAAGGTTTTGCGGGGGTATGTTGGGC
>JAUWMY010000303.1 GCA_030612945.1 Desulfobacteraceae bacterium | reverse complement strand
TGAAAAGGTATTTGTTGCGCCATGACATCAAAACACGAAAAACCAATCATTGTTTTCTTATGTGCCATTGGCATATCCTGTGTGGTTTATGGGATGGGGAAAGAGGACAATACAGTTTTTATAGTGGGCCTCCTTCTTGTTATTGCCGGATACATTTTGATCAGAAGGAAGATGAAGGAATCTTTGCAAAAAGGGCTATAATATCACCTCAATTGAGTCAAACTAAATTGAGGTGGTACTTGGTATCCGGTACTGGGTACTGGTTTAGAGGAATATTTTTTGTATCTCTATCAGGGACGTAATATAAGATAAGACGTGAAACACCTTAAAACCAATACCAGATATTTACCCCGTTAAATTCGAAGACGATTTAACTGGGGACCAATACCCAATACCACTTAATTGAGCATCACTCAATTAGGGTATCAGGCAAGTTGCTTGACAATTGAGGTCAGCCATAATAGATGTCCTTGTAAAATTTTAACGGTGTGTTTTTTATGATTTTTGCACTCGTATAATGTGAGTCTTTAGTAATGGAGTAACTTCTCAATAAGTTTGGGCGCTCACAACCGGATTATTGCCTTAAGCGAATGACAATGGCTGTATAGCCTTTAGGAGTTTAGGCGTAAGCCTTTTATAAAATCCTTACGGATAAACTCCACCCGAACTTTTTGAGATGTTACGCATTGGAGAGTTAATACTATGAAATTACATGAATATCAAGCTAAAGGCATTTTTGAGAAATCGGGAATATCCATACCCAATGGTCAACTTATAACAGAGGCGAATCAGGCATCTGAGGCAGTTCAGAGCATCAATGGCCCTCCCTGGGTCATCAAGGCGCAAATCCATGCCGGCGGTCGAGGTAAGGCAGGCGGTGTCAAGGTGGAAAATGATCCTGCCAAGGTTGTGACCGCCGCAGAGTCTATACTTGGGAAGCCGTTAATGACCAAACAGGCGGGTCCTGATGGTGCAGTTGTCCACCAGCTCCTTATTGAGGAAGGCATTGACATTGAACGCGAGTTTTATTTAAGCATGGTGATCGACAGAGCGACTGCCAGTCCAACCATGATCTTCAGTCAGGCTGGAGGCATGGAAATCGAAGAGGTTGCCGCCACATCCCCCGAGCTTATCCTTAAAGAGCACGTTGATCCCGCTGTTGGATGGATGCCTTTTCAGGCGAGAAATTTTATCTACAAATTAGACCCCGCTCTATCACCAGATACTGCAAGGGGCCTGATGTCTGTCATGGCCAGCGTGTACAAGCTCTTCCTTGCCAACGACTGCTCACTTGTTGAGATTAATCCGCTCGTGATTACCGGGGAGGGCAGGGTTGTTGCGGTGGATGCCAAGATTACTATTGATGACAACGCCCTATTCAGGCAAAAGGAACTTTTGGAACTTGATGATCCCAGAGAAAAAGATCCCCTTGAGTTAATGGCGGAAAATTACAATCTTAATTATATTCGCCTGGACGGGAATATTGGTGCCATGGTAAATGGCGCTGGTCTGGCCATGGCTACCATGGATGTTATCAAGTTGGCCGGTGCAGAGCCTGCCAACTTTCTGGATGTTGGCGGTGGGGCCAGCGAAGAGATGATTATGCGTGGTTTTGAGATTATCCTCAAGGACAGCCGGGTAAAGGCGATTCTTATTAATATCTTTGGAGGAATACTGAGATGCGATGTCCTGGCCAGGGGTGTCCTCGCTGCGGCAAAGAAGACGAGCATTAGTGTTCCTCTAATTGTCAGGTTAGAGGGAACCAATGTGGAGGAAGGGAGAGCAATCCTAAAAGACTCAGACTTAGAATTTCTGGTGGCTAAAGATCTTGCCGAAGCGGCTGAGCTGGTCGCAAAGCAGGTTTCTTGAAGGGTTTATTATGAGCATACTTGTAGATGAGAATACTCGAGTGGTTGTTCAGGGTATTACCGGTCGGGAAGGTACCTTTCATACAAAACAGAAGCTTGACTACGGAACAACAGTAACCGCGGGGGTCACACCCGGTAAGGGCGTCCAGAAGATTGAGGGCGTGCCGGTTTTCAATACTGTCCAGGAGGCCGTGGAGAAGGAAGGAGTAAATACCTCCTGTATTTTTGTCCCCCCACCATTTGCAGGCGATGCAGTTATTGATGCGGCTTCTGGAGGTCTGGGGGTCATTGTATGTATCACCGAGGGGATTCCCGTACTTGATATGGTCAAAGTAGCCAGGTTTTTAGAAGGTAAAAACTTGGTCCTTATCGGCCCCAATTGCCCTGGAATTATCTCTCCTGATAAGACCAAAGTCGGAATCATGCCAGGACCTATACACAGGCCTGGTGATATGGCAGTGATTTCAAGGAGCGGTACCCTGACCTATGAAGTGGTGGACCAGTTGACCAGGGCTGGTTTTGGCCAGTCCACATGTATTGGTATCGGGGGTGATCCCATCGTAGGCACCACCTTTATCGATCTTCTAAAAAGATTCAAAGTGGATCCAGAGACAAGAGGGGTAGTTCTTATTGGGGAAATTGGAGGTACTGCGGAAGAAGAGGCAGCCGAATATATCGAGAGGGAATTCGATAAACCCGTGATTGCATTCATTGCAGGTCAAACAGCCCCCCCCGGGAGGCGTATGGGTCATGCCGGCGCTATTATATCTGGTGGCCAGGGAAAGGCAGAAGACAAAATAAAGGCCCTTCAGGCCGCGGGTATTACCGTGGCCGTGAATCTATCCACTCTTGGCAATACGGCCCTGGACGTTATGGGTAAGATCTGACGATATGTGAACTTCTCTTGACTCTGCCTGGCCTTGGTGGTAAACTTTTATGTAAGTGTTCACAGGTTCAGTGTTCAACGTTCAGGGTTAGGGACAAGGACAAAATTGAAGACCCGAAGTCCTCGCAAAAAATGCTGGATTTGGCACATAATTGCCAAATACCATGTTCCAGATTTGTGAGGATATGTAAGCGGTCGGTTTTCCAGTACAAAACGCTTACAAAATGACGTATGGTGATGAGAATGCAACCTTTGAACCTCTGAACCTTTGAACCCGTGAACCGCTACACTTTTATGTAGTGCAAAATTCACTGCACTTTGTGAATTCTCTAATAATATAAGGCAGCAGAGGTCCCATGGATAAAGTTCTCAGTATCACTGACCGACTTGCAGACAAAAAACGAAAACAGCAGGTAGAGCTTTATCGAAACAAGATTGAAACGATTCGAAGAATTGTCCAGTGTTCTTCCTGCCATTTCAAATGTGCCATGTGCGGTCATCATTTGAACGCCACTGATTCATCCTGTCCAACGGCTTTTTCCCCGCCAGGACTCAACCTGTGTGAAAACTGTCGTACTGAGTTTGAAGATTTCCTGAAAATATCAAAAGGGCAAAATTTATCAGATATTTTCTGGCACAACGAGGAATGGGTGAAACTATGGGCTGCCTGGATGGATTTTTACCAGGCCATCGGGGCGTTCGGAAACTCTGCCGAATTTGCTCAACTGATCAAAGAGACTAATGAATAATAGCCAATCTAAAATCGTCAATCGTAAATCTCAAAAGCGGAGGAGGTAGATCAATGTTTGGTATAGGTATGCCGGAATTGATCATCATCTTGATCATTATCCTAATCATTTTTGGCGCAGGCAAACTGCCTGAAATAGGTAGCGGAATTGGTAAAGGAATCAAGAATTTCAAAAAGGCCACTCACCAGGCACAAGAGGAAATAGACGCGCCTGATGATGAGAAGGACGATGATGAGGACAAGTAACGAAACCTGCGCAAGCGCATGCCATCTTGAAACTATCCTTAAAAAAAACGAGGCTCAAAAGGGGATATCATCCTCCGGGACGTTAATCGGCTCTTCAATGGGGTAACCTCCCTCCATGGGCTCTGCTCTTCCTTCTTTTCCCGCAGCTCCTAACATCTGCATTGATTGAGCAACCACCTCAGTGGTATAACGCTTGTTACCATCCCGGTCTTCCCAGGCCCTTGTTTGCAACCTTCCCTCGATATAGACCTGACTGCCTTTATGCAGGTACTCTCCGCAGATTTCACCAAGGCGTCTCCATGCCACGATTTTATGCCACTCGGTGCGCTCCTGCTTTTCACCGGTCTCTTTGTCTTTCCATTCCTCTGATGTTGCTATGCTGAAGTTAGCCACGGCTACGCCGCTGGGCGTGTACCTCACTTCAGGATCTTTTCCCAACCTTCCAATCAACATTGCCTTATTTATGCCTGCCAACTTTTGTTCTCCTTTCTTCTTACTAATTCTCTCTTTTGATGCACCTTAACATAATGGAAAAATGGAAATCAAGGTCATTCATAGAAAACGTCAGCAATTCTAATTATGGCTTTCCGGCAGGACCGCGGGGTCTCTTTTTAAAGGCCGCAATCCCGCCACGGCGGGACT
>JAUWMY010000538.1 GCA_030612945.1 Desulfobacteraceae bacterium | reverse complement strand
GAATTCAGGAGACAGAATAAGTCAAACCAGACGGACGCCCTATAGAATCGGTCAACGGAAAACGGAAAACGGATAACGGATACTACAACGGATAGTATGGATGCATTTGACATAAAAAAATACATAGACATGGCCCTTCGGCGGAAATGGTGGATTATTATCCCGTTTCTCATCGTGCTCCTGGCAGGGCTGGCTTATGGCCTTAAGGCCCCCAGAATTTATGAGGCAAAGACCCTGATACTGGTTCAGCCCCAGAGGGTGCCAGAGGATTTTGTGCGTACCATTGTCACTACGACCGTTGAAGACAGGCTCAGAACCATTACCCAGCAGGTCACAAGTCGGACAAACCTGGAAAAGATTATCCAGCAATATAGTTTATTCGCCTTCAAGCTTAACATGCTGCTCGACGATAAAGTGGTCCGGCTTAGAGAAATGATAAATATTGACGTAAGTCACGGGGGAAGGGCCAGAGAGGCAAACGCCTTCACCATCACTCTCCGCGGCAAAGACCCAAAAAAGGTCACGGAAGTGACCAATGCCCTGGCCTCCAATTTTATATCGGAAAATCTTAAAATAAGGGAATCCCAGGCCATGGGAACGGCTTCCTTTATTTCTGATGAGCTCGAATCAGTAAGGAAGCGGCTCATGGAAAAGGAAGAGGAGTTAAAGCAGTACCGGGAGAGCTATATGGGGGGGCTTCCGGAACAGCTTCAGGCCAATCTGAGTATTCTGGAAAGGCTCCAGCAGCAACTGGACCAGCTCAACAGTAATCTGAGGGATGCGGGAAACCGGAGGGCGGCCCTTCAGACACAGTTTGCGGAGCAACAAAGGGCAGAAGCAGGGGCATTCATTCCTTCAGCCTCTCCAGAGGAGGAGCCAAGGGACATCCCGTCACTCAGAAATGAACTCGCCTCGCTTGAGGCAAGGTATACTCAGAATCATCCGGATGTGATCCGGTTGAAGGAAATGATCGCCAGACTTGAGGCACAGAGAACTCAGACCAACCAAACAGCTGCCGATTTCCCGGAAACAAGTATCCCTGTTTCCAGGGAGGCCCAGGCGTTAAGAAACCAACTCCAGGATATTACTCTGGAAATGGAAAGTTACAATGCCGGGATCAAAAAAATCCAATCCCAGGTAAAATGGTATGAGAAAAAGGTGGAAGATACACCAAAAAGGGAACAGGAGTTGCTCTCTTTGAACCGTGATTATCAAAACCTCAACGAACTGTACAACTCACTTTTGAACAGGAAACTGGAAGCCGAGATGGCTGTAAGCATGGAGAGAAAACAAAAGGGGGAGCAATTCAGAATCGTTGACCCTGCCAAGATCCCCATCCGTCCGGTTGAGCCTGATCTCAGGAGAATTATGCTATTGACTCTGGCCCTGGGGCTTGGTCTGGGAGGAGGCCTGGCCTTTCTGATAGAGACCATGGACACATCATTTAAAATACCCGAGGAAGTGGAAAACGAGCTGCAGTTGCCTGTCCTTGTGAGTATGCCAATCAGGTATACAGTAAAAGAATTAAGGCGCATTAAAATAAAAACGGCCCTGGCCTTTTCCTCTGTGACTGTAGTCTTTCTGGCATCCGCTGCGGGCATTGTGTTTGCCATAAAAGGAGTGGATGAGACGATGGGTTTTATTAAGAATTTGCTGTCGAGATTTTGAATTCATCCCTAAACCAAAAGTTTAGCCAATGGTCCCAAACCTGCTGTGCGTGTTAGATAGTGAATTGTGATGCCCTATGATAAAGCTCAAATTACAAAATCCAAATGTCAAATCAAATCCAAAAACCCAATGTCAAAATGTTTTTCAAAATGATCAGTTATCTATCTTTTTCTTATTGTGCATCTCCACTGGTGTAGGTAAATGACAAATGATAAGATATACGATCTTGAGGAAAGAACCGCGGTGTTTGGCGAGAATATTATTGACTTTGTTAAAACCCTACCGCTGAACATTGTCAATAAGTCGTTGATAAGTCAGGTAGTTCGCTCTGCAACAAGTATAGGTGCAAATTATATGGAGGCTGATGGTGC
>JAUWMY010000500.1 GCA_030612945.1 Desulfobacteraceae bacterium | reverse complement strand
AAGTAACCCTGACAGGCCCTTTTGATCTTGTGCAATCTCCTTGATATTTGCAGTCAACCGCACGGTCTGTCTCCCGTTATAATGGCCAATACTATGGAAACCCGGGGTCAGCCGTATTTCAGCCAATTCCTTTAAGGGGATCTCTCCATGCCCTGGAATCACCACCTTAAGGTTAACCAGGTCATCAAAGTCGCGCCTGTATTCAGACAGGTATTTCAACTTGATGTCCTGCTCCTCATCGCCTTTATTATAGGTAGCTGCTGTCAGGCCGTAAAATGCCGCCTGAACTGTCATGACAAGATAATTGTGATCAATCCCGTATTTGTTTGCTTTTGCCTCATCTACAGTAATCTCCATAAATTGTTTAGACCTTGAAAAATCGTCCTGAATATCCATTATACCTTTATGCCTTGCCAGCTCCGCCCGAAGGAGTCGTGAAATTGAGGCCGAGGTCTTCCAGTCGGGAGACTGAATCTTTAAGTCAACGTCAGTGCCAACCGGCGGCCCTTCAAGCATCCTCTCAAAGACAAAGGCGGTGACCCCATGCCATGTGAGAACACGACCCGCCTCTTCCCTGACACCCTCCATCAGTTCCACAACACTGTGTTTTCTTTCTTTTCTCCCTTTTAAAATAACATTCACCATCCCGTAGTGCCTGCCGAAAATCGGCTCATAGTTGATCTCTTTCATCCCTGCAACCGCTATGGGGGCTACCAGTTCATCGCCGATGTGTTTCTTGACCACATCAGTAAGATCCATGAGCGTCTCCCGGGTTCTCTCAAGAGTAGAGCCTACCGGAAGGTCAAAATAGATGTTGAATCTCGGGAACACATCACTTTTTGGAAACATGATAAAATCGGTTTGAAAATACAGAAAAAAGGCCAGCATGGTTGACAATACAATAAACAGCACAGAAACATATCGATGGCGAAGGATGATCCTTAAAAAGGGATAATAGAACTTTCGGAAAGGCCCGAATATATCAACACGCCTTTTAAAGGGCTTCTTGGCGTCTTTTTTTGGCGTCAGCTCCACCACATGCGAAGGCAGCATAAAAAAAACTTCAAAAAGCGAGGCCAAAAGAGCGAAAATCACTACCTTAGGCAGAATTGACATGTATCGCCCTATGATTCCACTAACAATAATGAGGATAGGGAAAAAAGCGGCCATGGTTGTGGAAACAGATGCCAGCACCGGCGCTAGCACCTCGCGACTTCCCTCAAGTGTTCCTTTATATAGAGAACTCCCTTTTTCTAAGTGGCGGTAGATATTCTCAAGAACCACGATGGCATCATCCACAACTACTCCAAGCACAAGGATCAGGGCAAAGAGGGATACACCGTTGACTGAAAAGCCAAAACTCTTCATAAGGATGAAGGTCAGGAGAAAGGATACCGGAATGCCAACGGAAGCAAACAGGGAGTTGCGTAATCCCAGGGCAATCCACAGGATAAAAAACACAGCAATTATACCTAACAAAGCGTTGGTCTGAAGCTCATTGATCCTCTTCTTGATCTCACGTGACTGGTCAAAATAGATCGTGGTTTTCAGACCCGGATATTGGGCCGGGATGTCTTTGAGGAGCATTTTGACATCATCCACGATCTGGATCATGTTCGTTTTCTTTTTCCTTTTGACAGCAAGAACAAGGGCCTTCTCCTTATCTATGAAGGTCAGGGTCACGGGCTTTTCCAGGGTCGGGGTGATCCTGGCGATATCACGCACATAAACAGTGGTGCGGTTCGCACTCTTAAGCGCAATGTCCCCCAGGGCTTCAGGAGTCCGCGGCTCTCCAACCATACGGATCGCGGTCTCGTGGTCGCCCATTTCCACGGTACCTCCCGGGAGATTCCTGGTACGTTTTGAAATGGCCTGTGCCACCTGGGGGACAGATATGCCATAGGCTGACATACGACGGGGGTCTAACTCTACCCAGATCTCATTTTCCCTCTCTCCCAGGATCTGGACCTCTGAAACCCCCTCGATGTTTTCAAAGCTTTCCCCCACCTCTTCAGCAATATCCTGAAGCTGCATCATGGGGAGGTTCCCGGCCAGCCCCACCATGCAGACGGGGAAAATGGCAACGTCAATCTCAATGACCATGGGGACCTTGGCCTCTTCAGGAAGATCCTCCACCCTGTTTACTGCATTTCTTACCTCCTGCATGGCCTGGTCGATTTCATATTCCGAAAGGTGGGTATTAAACAAGACGCGAATCTTGGAGGTACTTTCAAAGGAATCAGATTCATACCGCATGATCTCGGAGATACTTTCAAGTTCATCTTCAATCTTCTTTGTTACAAGTTTTTCCATCTCCTCGGGGGAAAACCCCGGACAGACAGTAATTACCATTCCCTGCCCTATGGTAATATCCGGGTCCAGAAATCTGTGCATTGTTTTGAAAGAGTATAGCCCAAAAACCACAATCAAGATCAGGGCCATTCTAACAACTATGGGTCTTGATAAACCGAATCGGGTTAGGAACATGCGTTAGTCACTTTCATACGCTATCGCATCCCCGCTTTTGAGACCCGAGGGATTTGTAATAATCAGTTCCTGATCATCCAGACCTGCAATAATCTCCACCCGTTGATCATAATAAGCGCCGAGTGTAACCTCTTTAAACAGGGCCTTGTCATCTTTGACCACAAAC
>JAUWMY010000524.1 GCA_030612945.1 Desulfobacteraceae bacterium | reverse complement strand
CGATATTGAAGATTATGGATCTGGATGGGGTGGCCGCGGCCCTTTTCAGATCTCCCCGGAGAATTTCGTTATCCCCACATTTCGGTAAAAACAGGTCAAGTGCGGGTGTCCCGTCAATAGAACGGTTTTCCAGCAGCAAGGCGAGGATTTTCAGGAGATGTGATTTTCCGGAACCAAAAAACCCGGATATCCAGACGCCATTGGCGCCTTCATAGTTGATGTAGGCGTCAAGGAACGATTCAAGGCGTTTGGAGACCTCATTGGTCAAAACGTACTCCTCCACCTCCAAACGCAGACTATCTTCGTCATCAGCTTTGATGACGCCTTCAATGTGTCGGCCAACCGGTTTTTCAAATATTTCTTTTAAAATCGTCATGTTCAGCCTCTTCAAAGCGTTTCAGATTCTTAGTGCACGGAAAGGGAGGTTAAGCCCTCGCCAAAAGGTTTAGGCTTCCCAATGAAAGATATTGAATGCGCGGTAATATTTGTCGTCATGCAAACGGCCGAAAAGGTCCAGCGAAGCGCCTTTTTCCAGGGATTGGGTATATACCCCTGGAAAAAACATGACAGTGGGTTGCTCCTTTGCAGTGCTCTGCAAATTGCTCAACACATTGTGAGAGCGGATATAGGGGAATACCTCACCGACCCCTGAAATAAACATCACATCAAAGGATGCCTGTTTCATCTTTACACCGATTTCCGGAACAAGATGAGATTCGGGATCGAGCACGCCTTGAAGAAGTCCTTTAAGTTCTTCCTTGGCCGTATCTTTTTCTATGGCAAGGACATGTTCCCAAATCTTGCGCTTTTTCAGAATTTCCACGGTCAGATCATAGAGATTCATTTCCAGAATAACAATTCCCTGTTGCTGGAGGCGGTTTTTCAACTGCTGCCGCATCCGATCCATGGGCACGGCTTCTCTCGGAGGAAACGGGCAGATAAAAAAGGGAACCTCGTTTCCAAGACCCTGTTTTTTCAAAAAACGCTCGCTGCTGATCACTGAAAGGAGGTGATCATACCGCTCTTGAATGGGTAATACGTCAGAATCCAATCTCATTGCAGCCATTCCTTAATGTCCATATCTGAAATCGGAAGCATTGCCAGCAGGCCGGGATTATCATCGGCCAGCGCTTTGACCAATTCTTTCGTCGGCAGGCCGGGGAGAATCATGTTGTCTCTTGAAAGGATTTCAGCTTCACGCATGGCCTTAAACAAAACCTGCCTCAGTTTTGCCTTCGTCGAGGCGCTGAGCCGGTCAAGCTCAACATTGATTTCCGCTTTTTCATGAAAAAAAATATCATAGTCGCCCGGTGAGAGTTGCAGATCCATTCGTGAGTATTTTTCTCTCACCATTTCACCCATGAATTGTTGAATAAAGATGTACCGTTTACAGACTGCTATCCATAAGAGATAACGCTGCTCCTGAGCTGACCCTGATTCAAGCAATTTGATTTGTTTCTTGGTCAACGTTTCAAGACGCAGACAGACTTCTCTATTTATCCTGATGGCACTGTTCTTTGTTCTGGTTTGGAGAAGATTGTCCGATAACATCCGCTCACGGACCTTTTTCCACTCCATGAGCGATAAATATAACGCCACGGCTTTTAAGGACTCATTATAAAACAGTCCGCCTGTGGTAAAGGACATATTATATTTTTTTGCAGACATTTGTGGATACAAAATAGGCTAAAAAACCTTAGCCCCTTTCCGGTTTCGAAACGCGAAAAGCAATTTATGTGATTGCCTTCGCCAATGGCCTTTCCAGACTGCCAATTGATTAACGGCAGGATAGGGAGAAACGTTTCTTCTCAGGACTAAATTTTTAGAATTATTGCATAAACTGCCGCAGAAAATCCAGAAAAACATGTACAAAGCGTTGGGGGATTTTCTGTGGATTTGCGATACGTTGTTCACTAATTACACTTATTCCCACTCTCGACCCCATATCTTTTACCATGCGCTTTTCCCCGACCACAAAATACAAAACCCCATTCTCCATCTATTCAGAGTAAAGGTGTTTTCGGGCGAACGTAGACCATTTTAAACCCTCTTTCCCTCTTTTGGTGTTGAAAGAAGCGCATTGGCGCAGCAATATTGCCTAACATCGTTTATAAAGAAACACACCGAAAGTCAATGAAAATGCCTTCCTGCATAAAAAGCTGTCGGGTTATCATAAGGCATCTGTTTGACAGGTACGGTCACAACCTGAGAACTCTTTTTAA
>JAUWMY010000010.1 GCA_030612945.1 Desulfobacteraceae bacterium | reverse complement strand
ATCATATTATTGGCATAGTACTTGTGGACCTCCAGGAACTGGTTGTTATTCAATACCGTGCGGATAATTTCCTGCATATCATAGGGCAGCCGCGGGTTTGTGGGCACCACTTTATTGAGCGATTGGTCTGTCCGGTTCTGGTCATCTGTACATTCAATGGGTGGTGTTTTTTCTCGAAAATTTTGAGGCAAATAACTCAGAAGTTCCTTAACCCTGTCAAGTGCTGCCTGGTCGGAGTCCTCTGCAAAATGGGCTACGCCGCTTCGCCTATTATGGCTCATGGCGCCCCCAAGCTCCTCAGCCGTAACCTCTTCGAATGTAACTTCTTTGATGACTTGAGGCCCAGTGATGAACATATTGCTTGTCTTTTTGACCATGATGATAAAGTCAGTAAGAGCGGGCGAATAAACGGCACCCCCTGCACAGGGGCCCATAATAACTGATATTTGAGGAATTACTCCAGAACTCCACACATTCCTCTTAAATATTTCCCCATAACCTCCCAGGCTCTCAACGCCTTCCTGTATCCTGGCCCCACCCGAATCGTCCAATCCGATCATGGGTGTCCCGTTTTTTAAGGCCAGGTCCATAACCTTACATACTTTTTGACTAAACATACCACTTAGAGAGCCGCCGAATACGGTAAAATCCTGGGAAAAAAGAAAAACCGGTCTCCCGTTTATGGTTCCGTGGCCGGTAACTACGCCATCACCAGCGATCTTTTTTTTCTCCATACCAAAATCATGGCACCGATGGACAACAAACTTATCAATTTCCTGGAAACTGCCCTTATCAAGGAGATAATCAAGCCTTTCCCTTGCGGTCATCTTACCCTTGGCATGCTGCTGGTCAATGCGTTTTTGGCCACCTCCCAGCTCTGCCTCACGGTTTCTTTTTTCCAGTTCCTTGATCTTGGCTTCAATTTCCATTAAAGGATCTCCGAGTCCTGGTATAGTGAAGATAAAGAGATCTCAATTCAGAGGGACTCATAGACGTTATTCATAAATATCACTCAAGCACAACAAGAACAGCGTCTGCTTCTACCGCATCGCCATTGTTACACTTTACCTCTTTTACGGTCCCAGCTTCGCTTGCCACCACAGGCAGTTCCATCTTCATGGCCTCGAGGATGATAACCTCGTCGCCTTCGTTCACCGCATCACCTGCTTTTACCTTGACATCGATAATCTTTCCTCCCATAGGAGCAGTAATTTCACTCACAGTCAATACCTCCTCTAATAATTTTTTTTGACCAGATCCTTTCGATCCAGGCCTTTTCTTTAAGCGGGAAATGACCTCAAAATCCCTTTTGTGATTTGTCTTTTAAAACACTCAAAAGACTGCTTTAACTGTTTTTTGTCGCAACCATTTATCGTTTAACATAGATATCTTGTCAAGGATAATGTGTAAAAAAATGTTCAATTTCATAAAAATAAAGCATATAAGCGGCTTATCTATAATTTGGGTTCTGGGTTGCAGCTTTTCGATTATGAAAATGTCTTGTGAACCTATCGAAATACAAGCACAAGATATAGTGTTATGATTATCTTTTATCTACAAGACACTTATAAATTATTTAAATTTTACTTAATTTATGGGAAAGTAGTTGACAAACTGAAAAATTTATCATATTATCTATTAAACTTTTTCTAAACAGAGAAAAGGCAAAGTCGCCGAAAGGTGATGACGCAAAGCTACGGGTCTAAAGCCGAAAGGCCATGATCGCCGGGTTACCGACGGTTAATTTGAATCACGCCTTTGGGTAAAACTGCTCAGAGGCGTTTCTGTTTAACGGATTGTTTGGAATAATCTGTTTGTAGGTTCTCAATAATTCCGGGTGGAGTTTATCCGTAAGGATTTTATAAAAGGCTCACGCCTAAACTCCGAAACGATGCAAGGCCATTGTCATTCGTTTAAGGCATTAATCCGGTTGTGCGCACCCGAACTTATGGAGATCTTAAATCTGGTTTTTTTGAAACACAATGGCCTGAGACTTCTGAAAGTGAGGAAAACCCATGGATATTCGGGCCATCCCAGAAAGTATGCCTTGATCTAAAAAATCCAGGATTTCCGGAATTATTTTATCAGGGTGCGAGACTTTAGTGACAGTAGGGCTTTAGGAGGATTATAATGCCAGTTTATAAGTGGGTTGCAGAAACAAAGAAGGGGAAAATTCTAAAAGGTGAACTGGAAGCGGCAGATGAAAGGATAGCACAACTTCAACTAAAACGGCGCAACCTCACCATCAAAAAGATAAAGGTCAAGCCGAAAGATCTTTTTGCAAATGTCGCTTTTTTCCAGCCCAAGATCACCGCCAAGGATGTTGTCATATTTACCCGGCAGTTCTCTACAATGATTGATGCCGGTCTTCCCCTTGTCCAGGGGCTCACTATTCTTGCTGAGCAAACAGAGAACAAGACATTCCAAAATGTTCTTAAGAGAGTCACAAAGGATGTGGAAGGGGGTTCCAGCCTTGCTGAGGCCCTGAAGAAACACCCAAAGGCGTTTGACGCTCTTTACGTTAATCTGGTGGCTGCTGGAGAAATCGGGGGTATCCTTGACACCATTTTGCAACGCCTTGCCGCTTACATAGAAAAGGCAGAGAAGCTCAAGACGCGGATCAAAGGTGCCATGACCTATCCAATCATCGTCGTTGGAGTAGCCGTCTTAGTCATTGCAGTTATCCTGATTTTTGTTATTCCCGTTTTTCAAGAGATGTTTTCAAGCTTCGGAAAGGCACTCCCTGTTCCCACCCAAATTGTTGTTAACATGAGTGACTTTTTAAAGGGAAACATACATTATGTAATCGTTGGCTTCATACTGTTTGTCTTCGCTTTTAAAAAATACAGGAACACAAAAAAGGGAAGAAAACAGACTGATGCCCTGGCCTTGAAGCTACCGGTATTTGGCAATTTGCTGAAAAAATCCGCTGTGGCGCGATTCACAAGAACCCTTGGCACCATGATCAGCAGTGGTGTGCCTATCCTGGATGCCCTTGAAATAGTGGCCAAGACATCGGGTAACGTTGTCCTGGAGGAAATTATTTATGAGGTCCGTTCAAGCATCGCCGAAGGTCAAACAATTGCCGAACCACTTTCGGAAGCTGATATATTTCCCCGCATGGTCGTACAGATGATCTCCGTAGGAGAGGCTACGGGTGCCCTTGATACGATGCTCAATAAAATCGCCGACTTTTATGATGACGAAGTAGACGCTGCAGTTGAAGCCCTTACATCCATGTTGGAGCCGTTGCTTATGGTATTCCTTGGTGGTGCCATAGGCGGACTGGTCATCGCAATGTATCTGCCCATCTTCCAGATGGCTTCGGCAATGGGTGGTTAATTAATCTCTTAAACCATCCTGCAGTAGCGGGATGGTCCCAGTTCTGCTATGCGTGTTAGATAGTGATTTGTGAAGTCCTATGGAATAAAGTTCAAATGACAAAATCCAAATGTCAAATCAAATCCAAAACCCCAATGTCAAAATGTTTTCCAAAACGATCAGTTATTTATCTTTTTCCCATTGTGCATCTTCACCAGTGTAGGGTGCTAATTTGATCCCGTCGATATGACCAAGTCCAACCAGCAAATTTTCCAGTCAGAACTCTCCGGGCGCCTTAAGGCCCTCATGTTCCTGAGATTGCTTTTTGTTTCCCTCCTTTTAGGTTCTTCCATATTCATCCAGATCAAGCAGACCCAGACTTATTTCGGGTTTATTCAGACTTCCCACTTTCTGCTGCTCGCTGCTGTCTATTTTCTTACTTTTGTATATGCAATTATTTTTAAGTATTCAAAAAACCTCGTTTGGCTTGCCTATACTCAGCTTCTGGCGGACACCTTTATTATCACGGCCATCATCTACGTTACAGGCGGCATAGGGAGTATATTCTCCTTTCTCTATATATTGACCATTATTAACGGGAGCATCATTGTTTACCGAAAAGGAGCAATGGTAATTGCCTCCAGTAGCAGCATCCTGTATGGTCTTTTGCTGGATCTCCACTACTATGGAGTTATTCATCCTTTAGGTGCCCCGGAGCCATACACTTTACAATATCAGAGCCCTTACATTTTTTTTCTGATTTTAGTTAATATTTCAGGATTCTATCTGGTAGCTTATCTCAGCAGTTATCTGTCTGAACAGGCAAAAAAAAGCCGTGTCGAATTAAAAGCTAAACAGGTTGATATCGACAAGCTGGAGGTGCTTAACGAAAGTATCATCAATAGCATTACCTCAGGCCTCATTGTGCTGGATGGTCAAAACAGAATCTTTCTTTTTAACCCGGCTGCCGAAGAAATTTTCAGTATCAAGAACTCTCAGGTTTCTGGTAGGCAAATAGATCAGGTACTTCCCTTTCTTAAAAACAAACTGCCTGGTGTTCAACACACCTCATTACAAACAGCTAAGAAGCTTCCTCCATTTATTGATCTTTCATATTTAAAATCGAACGGCGAAAAGAGTCACCTTCGTCTTTCCATCTCTCCCCTTCGGCTTCAGCAGGCAGAGCAAAAGGGCCATGTCCTTATATTCCAGGATATGACGGAAATTATGGAAATCGAAGAAGAAATGAAAAAGGTAGAAGGCCTTGCCTTAGTCGGTGAACTTGCGGCAGGAATCGCCCATGAGATTAGAAATCCTATGGCTTCTATCAGCGGATCGATCCAAATGTTAAGGGATGGGCTGAGCGAAAATGATGTCAACAGCCGGCTTATGGACATAATAACGAGAGAAATCAGCCGGCTGAACCGTCTGTTAAACAATTTTCTACTTTTTGCCAGACCAAAAAAGGCAAATCTTCAAGAATTTGATTTGCACCGGGAAATACTTGAATCCCTGGAGCTCTTTAAGAACAGCCATCATTGGAATGGAAAGATGGGTGTGTTCACGGATTTTTGTGATCCCATAAGGCTGGTGTCTGATCCTGAACAGCTCAAACAGGTGTTGTGGAATCTCTTCTTAAATGCCTGCCAGGCTATGCCTGAAGGAGGCTCATTTTATGTCATCACGCATCTTGACTCAGATGTGTTCCGACCCGAAGGAAAACGGGCAAAAATAATTGTCCGCGACACAGGCAGCGGTTTCGATGACAGGGTTCTAAGCAAGGCTTTTACTCCCTTTTTTACTACCAAAGAAGAAGGCTCTGGCCTGGGGCTGGCTATTGTGAAAAGAATAGTAGAAGGGCTTCAGGGAGAAGTCTTTGCGAAAAATCATTCTGAGGGGGGCGCAGAGGTAAGTATATTGCTCCCTATCTCCCCCTTATATCCTCAATAAGTTGTAGAATTTCCGAGAGATATCAATAGTAACTGCTCAGGTGTACTGCAACGAAAGCTCTACGACAATAGGGAAATAGCTATGTTAGACCAGCACTGGTTTTTAGATGTCAGTCGTCCGAGTCGCTACCTTGGAAATGAAGTCAATACTATCAAGAAAAATCCTGCCCTCACGGACGTTTCCATCGCGCTTGTTTTCCCCGACGTCTACGATGTGGGTATGTCCCACTTAGGGCTGAAGATCCTCTACAATATCCTTAACAGCCAGGATTGGCTGGTAGCTGAAAGGGCATTTTCTCCCTGGCCTGATTTAGAGAAGAAACTAAGGGTTCAAAAGATCCCTGCCACCTCACTGGAATCTAATCGTGCGCTATCGAGCTTTGATATCGTTGGTTTCAGCCTTCAACATGAGCTTTCCTACACCAATGTATTAAACATACTTGATCTTGCCGGTATACCATTTCATTCCAGTCAAAGAACAGATGTAAGCCCTCTTATAATTGCTGGTGGGCCTGCCTGCTTTAACCCGGAGCCTGTTGCTGAAGTCTTTGATCTAATGGTGATCGGGGATGGCGAGGAAGCAACGCTTAAGGTGTGTGAAGCGGTCCGTGAAGCAAAAAAAGAAAAGATAAGAAGCAAGAATGAACTGCTCTCTCGCTTATGCCGCATAAAGGGTGTTTACGTTCCATCTTTTTTTTCTATCCACTACAACCCGGAAGGGCCTGTGGAGACAATCGAACCGTTGATTTACGATTACCCAAACGTAGAAAAGGCCATTTTACAAGATATTGATAAATATCCCTATCCAGTCCGTCAAATTGTGCCCTTTACCGAATTGGTTCATGATCGTGCAGTCTTAGAGATTTGCCGGGGGTGCACGCGTGGTTGCCGGTTCTGCCAGGCAGGCATGATATATCGTCCGGTGCGAGAACGAAGTCCTGAATCCATCCTTGATAAAGCGGATAAAGTTCTTGAACTCACGGGTTACGATGAACTTTCTCTGATGTCATTGAGTTCCGGGGATTATTCCTCTATTGTGCCGCTCCTTGAGGCCCTTATGGACAGGCAGGTCAGGAAAAAAGTCGCAATCAGCTTTCCCTCATTGAGAATCGACAGTCTTGACCCATCGTTTATGAAACAGATAAAGAGGGTGCGAAAAACAGGTTTCACCTTAGCGCCAGAGGCAGGTAATGACAGATTGAGAAGGATCATTAACAAAGGGTTAACAACAAAAGATATCCTGGAAACTGTTAGCGCGGTCTATGGCGCTGGATGGAATTTGATCAAACTTTACTTTATGATAGGCCTTCCCTTTGAAACTGATGGAGACATCCAGGATATCATCGACCTGGCCAGGAAAGTTGCAAAACTCGCAGGTAAGAAGGGGAAACGTGCCAAACTGAATGTCAGTGTTTCTACCTTTGTGCCCAAATCGCACACCCCATTCATGTGGCGACCCCAGATCCCGCTGGAAGAAAGCCGGAGACGAATACAGTTAATCCAGGAAGGCCTCAGGGGATCCCGTATCAGGGTCAAGTGGAATCAGCCCGAATTGAGCTGGTTGGAGGGTATTTTCTCAAGGGGGGACAGGAGATTGACAGAGGTCCTTATAGAGGCATGGAAACTGGGTGCCAGGTTTGACGCCTGGGGAGAGCATTTTGACAAGGGAATCTGGGAAGAGGCATTCAACCAAACAGGGATAGACCCCTGCTTCTATCTCTACCGTGAAAGACCCATTGATGAAGTATTACCATGGGACCATATCAGATCAGGGGTCACCAAGGGCTTTCTCAAAAAAGAATGGAAAAGAGCGCAACGGGAAGAATGGACCCCGGATTGCCGGGAAACATGCATCGAATGCGGTGTTTGCGACCACAAAACTATTGATCCAATCGTATTTAGGGATTGGACTATCCCGCGTAGCCTTGAGAAACCCACCCATGAAACTATTGCGTTGCCGTCAAAGAAGTACCGCCTGACCTTTACAAAGCTGAATCACGCTAAGTATCTTGGGCACCTGGAACTTGTTCGTGTTTTTCTAAGGGCCTTCAGGAGGGCAGGGTTGAACCTGGTCTACTCCAGGGGGTTTCATCCAATGCCCAAAGTGGTGTTTGGCTGTGCTTTGCCTGTCGGAACCGAAAGTATGCAGGAAACTGCGGTTGTTGAACTTACTGAATATACGGACTCATCTTTATTGAGGAAACGTATTAATCGACAGTTGCCTCCCGGTATCGGCGTTACCTCGGTTAAAGAGGTCACTCCCGGAAAAAAAAAGCAGCGGTTAAAGGAAAGCCATTTTATCGTGACCCTGAACGAGACTGAATTGAAAGAGCCTGATTTGAAAAGGTTTCTCAAATCCGATTATTTTCCTGTTGTCAAAATGGGCAAAAAAGGGGAACATGAAATTAATGCCAGAGCCCTGGTCAAGTCTATGGCCCGTTTTTCACCAAATGGAATAAAATTGGCTGTTAGACACACAACCGGCCCTGAAGCAAGACCTGCTGAAATAGTCAAAAGTGTATTCTCATTGGAGGACTCACAGGTGACTCATATGAAAATATTAAAGACCAAGCAGATCCTTTGGTAAGCCAGGGACCGGCAGAGCCGGTAGTCACGGCTTTGCTATGCGTGTTAGATAGTGATTTGTGATGTCCTATGGAATAAAGTTCAAATGACAAAATCCAAATGTCAAATTAAATCCAAAACCCCAATGTCAGAATGTTTTCCAAAACGATCAGTTATTTATCTGTAAATACTCAGGTTGTCAGGTTCACAGTTCAGCGTTCAGGGTTGTTTTAGTTTTCATCAGTTAACCTTGAACCGTGAACCATGGAACTTTGAACCCTTGAACGGTTACATATTTTTTAGCATTTGTCATTTGACATTCATTTGAAATTTGGGCTTTGACCTTTGTCATTCGAATTCAATTTATTTACATATTTGGACCCTTTTAGGGATGGTAGTTGACTGTTTTTAACCGCCAATAGTCAATAATCAATAGTCAATCCATCACCTTGTCTTCCGGTTCTGTTCCAAAAGCCGTGCTATCTTAAGGCGCAAACCACTGAGCCGTATAAATCCTTCAGCGTCCTTTTGGTTGTAAACTTCATCACTTTCGAATGTTGCAAAATTAGGATCATAGAGTGATGATTCAGATTTTCTCCCAACCACCATGCAGTTCCCTTTGTAAAGCTTTAATCTTACAGTACCGTTTACACTTTTCTGGGTTGCATCGATAAGTACCTGGGTTATTTCCCTTTCAGGAGAAAACCAGTACCCGTAATAGATCATCTCTGCGTAACGGGGAACAAGGATATCCCGCGTATGCATAACCTCTCTATCCATGGTGATAGACTCCATTGCTATATGAGCCTGTCTGAGGATTGTGCCCCCGGGGGTTTCGTAAATGCCCCTTGATTTCATACCCACATAGCGGTTTTCCACCATGTCCACGCGGCCAATGCCGTTTCTACCTCCCAGTTCATTCAGATGGGCCAATAACCGGGCCGGCGTCATTGTTTCTCCGTCCACGGCTACAGGGTTTCCTTCTTCAAACTCAATTTCAATAAAGGTCGCTTTATCAGGGGCATCTTCAGGTGAAACAGACAGGACAAACATATCCTCCGGTGGTTCTCTCCAGGTATCTTCAAGAATGCCGCCCTCGAAGCTGATATGCAACAGGTTTCGATCACTGGAATAGGGTTTTTCCTTAGTCACGGGCACCGGAATATTTTTAGAACGGGCATATTCCATGAGGTCCTCCCTGCCTCTGAATTCCCATTCTCTCCAGGGCGCAATAACCTTGAGGCTCGGTTCCAGAGCCATATAAGCCAATTCAAACCTCACCTGGTCATTTCCCTTTCCCGTGGCCCCATGGCAGACAGCATTGGCCCCTGTCTTTCTCGCGGCTTCCACCTGACCCCTGGCGATTGGCGGCCTTGCAAGAGAGGTACCAAGTAAATAGGTTGATTCATAAATGGCATTGGCTCTCATGGCAGGCCAGACAAAATCACGGACAAACTCCTCTCTCAGGTCATCCACGATAGCTTCATCTGCCCCGGTTTTAAGGGCTTTCTCCATTACTCCATCGAGTTCTTCACCCTGCCCCACATCCGCGGCATAGGCCACGACCGGGCACTTATAGGTATCCTTAAGCCAGTGCAAAATTACAGAGGTGTCCAGTCCTCCAGAATAGGCCAACACGATTTTTTTAATCTCTTCGCTCACTTTATTTTCTCCTTTAGTAGACCCTAACGTTGCATAAATATTTGATCCAAAAACGCTTCGCTCGCTCTATATCAGGCCATCAAGAAACGATTGCCCATTTTCAAGACCTCACCGTATGTTCAATACGCTTTCACCCTTGAAAATAGGCAATCCCGCCTATCTTTGGCGGGACTGACCCAATCTATACCGTTTTGAACTCAAATTTTATGCAACGTTAGGGTAGATCCAGGACATTTTCAAGGGTTTCTACCAGCAGGTCAATCTCTTCCTTTTCAACAATGAGTGGTGGGATAAAACGAAGAACTTTTTCCTGGGTACAGTTAATCAGGAAACCCTTTTCCATCATGGCTTTCACTACCGCGGCTCCCGGTCTCATCATCTCAACTCCAAGGATGAGGCCCTGTCCCCTGACCTCTTTTATGAAGTCATACTTCTTAGCCAGTTCCTCCAGTCTCCCTTTGAAGTAATCTCCCACGACCCGACAGTGGTCGATCCATCCATCTTCCAGAAGACTCGTCACCACTGCCTTTGAGACAGCAGTTACCAGAGGGGTGCCTCCGAAAGTGGTGGCATGGCTTCCAGCACCAAAAGCATTGCTTAATTCCTCGATAGCGAGCATCGCACCTATGGGCAGGCCATTGCCAAGGGCCTTTGCCAGGGTCATGATATCCGGCGTAATCCCGTAATGCTCATGGGCAAAAAGTTTTCCTGTCCTGCCCATACCAACCTGCACTTCGTCAAAGACCAAGAGCGCCTCTCGATCCTGGCACAATGCTTTAACGCCTTTCAAATAACCGGCATCAGGGACAACAACCCCTCCTTCCCCCTGGATTGGTTCAAGCATTACTGCACAGACCGATTCATCTAAGGCCCGATCCAGGCTTTCGAGATCATTAAAGGGTACAAATGTGAACCCTTCCAGTAAAGGATTATACCCGGCCTTAATCTTTTCCTGGCCTGTGGCCGAAAGGGTGGCCATGGTCCGGCCATGGAAGGAATCCTCCATAGATATAATTAGATGCCTTTGAGGTCCGAACTTTTCATTTGCGTAACGACGCGCAAGCTTGATAGCTGCCTCGTTGGCTTCAGCCCCGCTGTTACAAAAAAACACCCGGTCTGCAAAAGAATTTTCCACCAGAAGTCGGGCCAATTCTGTCTGTGGCCTGGTGTAATAGAGGTTCGAAACATGCACTAATTCTTTTGATTGATGTTCCAGGGCCTTACTCACAATTGGTGAGCTATGCCCCAGGGCGCACACCGCAATCCCCCCAACAAAATCAAGGTATTCCTTTCCGTCTTCATCCCACACCCGGCACCCATCTCCTCGAACCAGTGTTAAAGGAAACCGCGCGTATGTCTTAAACATGTACTTGTCTGCCAAGCTCATGGTTGTCTCATTTTGATCATTCATCTCTCATCCTCATGCACAATCTCCGTACCTACACCAATGTTTGTAAAAATCTCGAGCAAAATTGCGTGATCCTGCCGACCATCGATAATGTGTGCCTTTCTAACGCCACTCTTTAGAGCCTCCATGCAACAATTTACCTTGGGTATCATACCCCCTTTTATGGTTCCATTGCCTACCAGTTGATCCACTTCCTCCGTTTTTAGGGTTGATATCAAGGTCTTATCCTTAGAAAGCACACCTTCCGTATCAGTAAGGAGGACCAGCTTCCTGGCATTAAGGGATGCTGCTATGTGCCCTGCCACCAGGTCCGCATTGATATTGTATGTCTCCCCCTCTTCACCCGCACCTACAGGGGCAATGATCGGAATAAACCCGCTTTGGGTAAGGCTCATGAGGACCCGATTGTCCACAGAGGTGATCTCTCCCACCATGCCAATATCGATGATCTCAGGTGGCTGATCGTTTCCTTTTTCCCTCAGATACTTCATCTTTCTGGCCGTAATAAGGAACCCGTCCTTACCGGACAGTCCGACAGCACGGCCGCCGTTTCGATTGATCAGGGTTACTATCTCTTTATTGACCTTCCCCATCAAGACCATCTCAACCACATCCATGGTCTGCTGGTCCGTAACCCGCATGCCACCCACGAATTCTGTTTCTATGGACAGCTTTCTCAAAAAGTCACCGATCTGCGGCCCCCCGCCATGGACCACAATGGGGTTCATTCCCACATATTTCATTAAAATAATGTCCAGAGCAAAATTTCTCTTTAGCCGTTCGTCCACCATGGCATGGCCGCCATACTTTACGACGATGGTAGCCCCGTTAAATCTCTGTATGTATGGCAGGGCCTCAATAAGAACATTTGCTATGTCTTTTTGTTGATTCGGCATCTTGGAATATTAAACCTTTTTGCAACAATTACAGGATATACCTGCTTAAGTTTTCATCCTCCAGTATGTCCGCCAATTTTTCTCCCACATATTTTTTGGTAATAGGCACACTTTTGGCGGTCATATCCGGGGCATCATATGATATCTCATCAAGCAATTTCTCCATGACAGTATGGAGGCGACGGGCTCCGATATTCTCCGTACGCTCGTTTACATCGCTGGCCATGCTGGCTATTTCTCTGATAGCCGAATCCTCAAACAAAAGCTCAATTCCCTCCGTGGCAAGCAAGGCCTTATATTGAATGATCAACGCATTTTTTGGCTCTGTTAGAATTCGAACAAAGTCTTCCATAGAAAGGGAATCCAGCTCCACCCTGATAGGAAATCTCCCTTGAAACTCCGGCAAAAGGTCCGAAGGCCTGCTTACATTGAACGCGCCTGCCGCAATGAACAGGATATGGTCAGTCTTAACCATCCCGTATTTGGTGATAACCGTTGAACCTTCCACAATAGGCAGGAGATCACGCTGAACTCCCTCCCGGGATACATCAGGACCGTATGAAGACTCTGAGCCTGCAATCTTATCCAGTTCGTCCAGAAATATGATGCCATTTTGTTCTGTCATGCGGACTGCGCTTTCGATGACCCTATCCATGTCGATAAGCTTTTGTGACTCCTCTTGAAATATGATTTCCGTGGCCTCCGGGATCTTCACACGCCTCTTCTTTTTTTTGGATGGAAAGATATTCCCGAAAACCTCCTTCACGTTAAACTCCATTTCTTCGAGGCCTGCGGCCGAAAATATCTCCACCATGGGAACATTGCTGTCGGTCACCTCTAATTCCACATAACGCTCATCCAGCTTCCCCTTTCTTAACATACGCCGCAATTTTTCACGTGTGGAGGAGTTTTCTGTTTTTCCCGTCCTTACCACTTCCAATATTTTTTCCTTCTCCCCCTCCTCTTCTCCACGAAGTTCCTCCTTCTTTCTGGGCAGTAGAATATCAAGCAGCCTTTCCTCTGCCAGTTCACGGGCCTTCACCTTCACACCTTCCTGTTCCTCTTTTTTGGCCATATTGACAGCCAGTTCTGTCAGGTCCCTGACAATGGCTTCCACATCACGACCCACGTATCCTACCTCGGTGAATTTAGTGGCCTCTACTTTGAGAAACGGGGATTTGGCAAGGCGGGCCAGACGCCTGGCAATTTCAGTTTTTCCAACCCCTGTGGGGCCAATCATGATGATGTTTTTCGGGGCGATCTCATCCCTCAGTTCCGGGGGGACTTGCTGTCGGCGCCACCTATTTCTCAGGGCAATGGCTACCGAACGCTTTGCCTGATCTTGCCCGATGATGTATTTGTCCAGCTCTGAAACAATTTCTCTCGGTGTCAAAACCTTCATGAGTTGATCTCTTTCTGTCCCATCTTTTTCCATAAATGCCTCTGTAGGAATATTTTTGATTTTAGATTGGCGATTGACTATTCAAAGAAATGTCTTTCAATTCCCGTGATTAATTACAAAGGTTCACTCCTCAGGTTCAAGTTCATGTAATACTACCTCTTCATTTGTATAAACACAGATAGACGCGGCTATCTTCATTCCCTCACGGGCAATTGCATCAGCGTCCAGGTCGGAATGTCGCACGAGTGCCTGGGCAGCAGCGAGGGCGAAAGGTCCGCCAGAGCCGATAGCAGCCACGGATTCATCGGGCTCTATTACATCCCCGGTGCCGGAGATGATGAAGATATGCTCCTTATCCATGGCAAGTACCAATGCCTCAAGTCTTCTGAGTATTTTGTCAGTTCTCCAGTCTTTGGCCAATTCAACAGCAGCCCTTGTGAGATTCCCATTATAAGTCTCCAGCTTTGCTTCCAGCCTTTCGAACAGGTTAAAGGCGTCAGCCGCTGCGCCGGCAAACCCCACCAGCACTCTATCTTTGAACATATAACGAACCTTTGTGGCCTTTTGCTTCATAATCGTATCACCAAGGCTCACCTGCCCGTCTCCTGCCATTACGGCTTTTCCATTTTTTTTGATCGCAAGAATCGTGGTAGCTCTTATTTTCCCGAAGGCATTTTGATTCATGGCATTGATATCCCCTTTAGGTTCCTTTTTTATCAACTCCTCGGATGGGCCTTATCATAGACTTCCATAAGCCTATCAAGACTTACATGTGTGTATTTTTGTGTGGTAGAAAGGCTCTCATGCCCCAAGAGTTCTTGTACTGCCCGGAGATCAGCGCCCCCATCCAACAGGTGCGTGGCAAAGGTATGCCTCATAGAATGAGGGCTAACATCAGCGGTTAGACCGCTCTCTATGGCATATTTCTTAATAATTCTCCCAATACTTCGCCCGGAAAGTGCTCCCCCCCGAAAATTGATAAAAAGAGGCTCATCCCGGGAGATATATACACTTCTTCGTCTAAGATATTGAGTCGCCTCCAGGTAGTTTCTAACGGCCTGTAAGGCCTGCCTGCCAATGGGTACAATCCGCTCCTTATCCCCTTTGCCTATGACTCTGACTAAGCGTTCGTCAAAATCAATACTGGATATGGTGAGTGCCTCAAGTTCGCTCACGCGAAATCCGCAAGAATAAAGCACCTCCAGAATCGCCAGGTCCCTCAGTCCCAGCGGTTTTTCCTTCTCAGGTCTCTCAAGAAGCCTGAAAACCTCATCCACAAGAAGATACGTGGGCATGTATTTTTCTAATTTGGGCGTTGCGATATCTGCTGCAGGATTCCACTTGGTTAAACCTTTCCTCTCCAGGAAAAGGAAAAATGAACGAACGGCAGAAAGCTTACGGGCAATGGTAGACCTCCTGAACTGCCCATAAAGGCTCCCGAGATACGTTCTCATAACCTGGGAATCAATCATTCCAATGCCTGCGTTGGAATTTTCACCTTCAGGCCGTTCTTCTCTTAAGGTCACGAATTCTGAGAACTGCCTCAGGTCAATCTGGTAGTTTCTTATTGTGTGTAGAGAATACCTCTTTTGATTGCTCAGGTACTCGATAAATTGCTCTATGAGGTCATGGAATAACAAAATGAGTGGGTCCGATTTTTCGTTAGCTGTTTTTAGTTGTTTTTCTTTGAAAAATTATTCAGTTTAACATATCTATATTAATTGGCAATTAAAAAATTAGTACCCACATTCTTACCTTGACTTTGCAGTGCATAGGGCATTAATCTTACAAAAACCATAAAATTTCAGAATAATTGGGAAAGGATTTGCGCATGGAAAAAAGAGCTGAACAGTTAAGAAATGTAGCCTTCATCGCTCACGGGGGTTCAGGCAAAACTTCTTTGGCCGAAGCCATTCTTTTTAACGGAAAAGCAACCACAAGGCTGGGAAAAGTTGATGACGGCACGTCAAACTTGGATTTTGAACCTGAAGAAATAAAGAGAAAAATCACAATTAACACATCTTTTCATCACTGCAACTGGAAAAAACACACTATTAACCTTATTGATACACCAGGAGACGACAATTTTCTTTCAGACACCAGGCTTTCAATGCAGGCGGCAGATGGCGTGGTATTAGTTATAGATGCCACCGATGGCGTAAAGGTTGGAACAGAAAAGGTCTGGAGATTTGCAGATGAATTGCAGCTCCCCAGAATTATCTTCATCAATAAACTGGACAAGGAAAGATCAGATTTCTTCAAAATCGTGGAAGAAAGCTCCCGGATTTTTGATGTCAAAGCAACGCCGGTATTTCTTCCCATTGGTGCTGAGGACAAATTTGAGGGGTTAGTCGACCTGATCCGAATGGAGTCCTACCTTTACAGCAAGGATGGCAGTGGAAAGTTTGAGAGCGGAGACATACCTGCTGATATGGAGGAAATCGTCAGTGAATGGCGTGAAAAAATAATAGAGAACATTGTTGAAGCCAACGACGACCTCATGGAAAAATACCTGGAAGGGGAAGAACTTTCAACCAAGGAGATTGAGGAAACTTTCATGCAAGGCATCAAATCGGGCATGATAGTCCCCACGGTCTGCGGCTCCTCAACTTTGAACCTGGGTATTGCCCAATTGATGGACCTTATTGTCCAGGGGCTCCCCTCGCCACTTGAAAAAGCTCCCAGGGAAGGGACCAAGCCTGGTGGAGAAGAAGTTGTAGAAAGGCCACCCACGGTTGACGCTCCCTTTTCTGCCCTTGTGTTTAAGACCATTGCCGACCCATTTGCTGGCAGGCTTACCCTTCTAAGGGTTTTTTCAGGTACGACTAAATCGGATTTGACACTTTATAACGCCAATAAACAAACCAAAGAAAAGTTCGGCCAGCTTCTTCTCATAGAAGGCAAAAAACAGCGGCCGGTGGAGATGGCTGGCCCTGGAGATATTATCGCCATAGCCAAATTAAAAGAGACATCTACAGGAGATACCCTGTGCTCCCCTGATGATCCTATCATCTATAAACCCACTGAACCGCTGCCATCTGTTATATCTTATGCGGTTGAGGCAAAAGTCAAAGGCACTGAAGACAAGGTCTTTACCTCTTTGGCTAAACTCCTCGAAGAAGACCCCACTCTCAGGCTGGAGAGAGCCCAGGCTACCTCCGAGACTCTCCTTTCCGGCACAGGGCAGATACACTTAGAAACCACGTGCGAAAAACTGCAACGAAAATTCGGGGTGGAGGTTAATCTGAATCCCGTTACGGTGCCTTACAGGGAAACCATTAAAAAACCAGTGCAAAAAGTCATTTACCGCCACAAGAAGCAGACTGGTGGCAGAGGCCAATTTGCCGAGGTCCATTTCGATGTCTCCCCTTTGGAAAAGAATGCAGGATTTGAGTTCGATGAGGCCCTGACCGGCATGAATGTACCCAGAAATTTCGTGCCTGCCGTGGAAAAAGGGCTTACCGAAGCACTTACAAGCGGCACCCTGGCCGGCTACCCTATCGTGGATCTGAAGGTTCGCTTCTTTGACGGTAAATCCCACGACGTGGACTCATCCGAAATGGCATTCAAAATAGCAGCCCGCATGTGCCTAAAAAAGGCGATGCAGGATGCGAACCCCACACTTCTCGAGCCCATCATGAAAATGGAGATTACAATCCCGGAGGATGCCATGGGCGATGTGATGGGCGACCTAAACGGTCGACGCGGAAGGGTCCTTGGAATGGACAGTCAGGGAAGATATCAGGTTATTAAGGCCAATGTTCCTATGGCCGAAGTCCTGCAGTACGCCCTGGATCTCAATGCCATAACTGGAGGCCGTGGAACATTTCAGATGGAGCACTCCCATTATGAGGAAGTTCCAGCCCAGCTTGCGGAAAAGGTAATCGCAGCCGCTAAGGATAAAGAATAGACGCGCGATGGACAAACAGTTTACAGCAGGGATTCTGACAATCAGCGACAAAGGGGCTGCGGGCAAAAGAAAAGATGAGAGCGGAGATGTTGTCGCTAAGATGCTGGAGGAACAAGGCTTTCTCATAATGAGGAAGAAGATCATCCCTGATAATAGGCAGGAAATTGAAGATACGCTTATAGAGTGGATTGACAGAGAGGGGTTCTCCTTCATCGTCACCTCCGGAGGAACCGGCCTCAGCCCAACGGATGTCACCCCGCAGGCCATGAAAAATGTCATTGATTATGAGGTCCCTGGCATGGCAGAGGCCATGCGCGCCGCCAGCCTAAAAAAAACGCCCCACGCCATGATCTCCCGTGCCATGGCGGGTGTCAGGAAGAGCTCCCTCATAATCAATCTCCCTGGAAGTCCGGGCGGGGCAAGAGAT
>JAUWMY010000039.1 GCA_030612945.1 Desulfobacteraceae bacterium | reverse complement strand
GGCCGGTGAGAACAAGGGTCCCTGGCGTCCAGAATGTCTTGAACAGCCTGGCTGCGGCTGCGGTCTGCTTGTGCCTCAATGAGCCGCCTGAGAATATTGTTGAAGGCCTGGCCCGCTTTGCAGGAGTGAAGGGAAGGTTTATGGTGATGCCCCTGGCAGGTGGTGTCACCCTGGTGGACGACACATACAATGCCAATCCCCTGTCATTGAAAGCGGCCCTTGAGTCGGTGGGGACGCTGATTGGTGAAGGATCGAGAATAATCGTGGGACTGGGAGAAATGATGGAACTGGGAGATGCCACAGTCAGTGCACATCAGAAAGCGGGGCAAATGGTTGCAGGGCTCGGCGCCAGTCATTTCTTTGCCATAGGGGATCATACCCATGAAATGATCCAGGGGGCAGTGGGAGCTGGCATGCCGTTTGACCGAGCCGAGGCAGTAAGGACTCACGAAGGGATGGCAAAAAGAATAAGGGAAGAGATGAGGGAGGGAGATATTGTCTTTCTTAAGGGCTCCCGTAAGATGACTTTAGAGAAGGTAGTGAAAGAATTAAAGGGCCGTGAATCTTGAGAGGAGATTTATTATGACAGAATCAAAAAAAGTATTGGTGGTGGATGATGAGACAAACATCAGATATCTTCTGTCGGATTTTTTGTCAAGCAAAGGGTTTGAAGTGAGCCTGGCAAAAGATGGTCAGGAATCGCTCGATCAACTGGAGAACGAGAGTTTTGACCTGGTCATTACAGATATCCATATGCCGAGGCTGGATGGGATCGAGATGCTGAAGCGGATGGAAAAGGCCAGCCGAAAAGAAAAGATTATTATCATGACCGGGGATCCCACAGACCGCAGGCTCATGGAGCTAAAAATGCCGCATGTCGTAACCCGACTTAGCAAACCTTTCGGCATGGACAACCTTTTAAACGTTGCGATCGCTGCAACAGCAAATAAGAAGATCAGACCGAGAATGGAAACCCGGCATCCCATATATTGATATCATGGAGCCAAGTACCATATGCTTTACAAACTGATTTACCTTTTTCATACGGATATATCATCGCTGAATGTTTTCCGGTACATAACGTTCAGGACTATCCTGTCAGCCCTCACAGCCCTGATGATCTGTCTTTTTTTTGGAGGCTGGGTCATAAAGAGACTTAGAATGATGCAAGTGAGCCAGTACATTAGAGATGACGGGCCACCCAACCACAAAGCCAAAAAAGGAACCCCAACCATGGGAGGATGTCTGCTTCTACCGGCAATTTTTCTCCCCACGGTTTTATGGGCGGAACCTGGCAATATTTATGTATGGATTGTAATATTCGTCATCCTGTCGTTCGGCGGCATTGGTTTTATGGACGACTATTTAAAAGTTACAAGAAAAAACAGCCGCGGGCTGAGCGTCATCTCGAAATTTTCGCTTCAGGTCCTGGCGGCCTTTCTCGTGGCCCTGATCCTCTATTCTTATCCGGGATTCGATTCTCGATTGTACTTGCCTTTTTTCAAAACAATAACGCCGGACCTCGGCTTGGGCTACATAGCGCTCGTCGTCTTTATTATCGTTGGGACCTCCAATGCCGTCAATTTGACTGATGGCCTGGATGGGCTCGCAATCAGCCCACTTATAGTCGCTTTCGGAAGCTATGTGGTTTTTGCATATCTGTCCGGGCATATAACAATTTCGTCATACCTGCAGATCCCTTACGTCTCAGGGACTGGAGAACTTTCCGTGCTTTGTGGAGCCGTGGTAGGAGCGGGCCTTGGGTTCTTGTGGTACAACGCCTATCCTGCCGAAGTTTTTATGGGCGATATGGGCTCACTTCCTATGGGGGCCGTATTGGGGACTGTTGCCGTTATCACCAAACAGGAATTGGTCCTGATCCTCGTAGGGGGTTTATTCGTATTTGAAGCACTTTCAGTGATTTTCCAGGTGGCATACTTCAGGATAACAGGCGGACAAAGGATTTTCCGAATGGCCCCTATTCATCATCACTTTGAGCTAAAAGGCTGGCCAGAACCCAAAGTGATTGTTCGATTCTGGATCATTGCCATTATTCTCGCACTTTTATCCTTCAGCTCTTTGAAGCTGAGATAGAAATATTATATTTATGCATAATTTTCACAAAATAGAACTTCACAATAGAAAAGTCCTGGTGGTGGGCCTGGGCATTACAGGGCTTTACGCTGCGCGATGGTTGGCAAAGCAGGGGGCAGTGGTAACTGTCAGTGAAGCAAGGTCTGAAACCGAACTTAACTCCACCACCTGCAAGGAGGTTCGGAAACTTGGAATCGCACTGGAGACCGGGAGGCATCAGGAAGCGACATTCCTAAAATCCGAAATGATTGTCCTGAGTCCCGGGGTGCCCCATGACATGGGGCCGCTTCAAGCAGCAAAAAAAACCGGTATCCCGGTAACCGGCGAACTGGAGTTAGCCAGCCGTCTGATTGATACACCCATGATTGCAGTGACCGGTACCAATGGAAAATCCACTGTCACAGCTTTATTAGGCTCCCTGCTCAAAAATGCGAATCTCAAGGTTTTTGTGGGTGGCAACATTGGAACGCCCCTAATTGCTTATGTCGAAGGAGAGGAAAAGGCAGACTATGTAGTAGTTGAAGTGAGTAGTTTTCAACTGGATACCATTGAGACATTTTGCCCGCTTATTTCTCTACTCCTGAATATTTCTCCAGATCATTTGGACCGGTATGCCTCCTATGAAGACTACACCCAGTCCAAACTGAGGATCTTCATGAACCAAAAACCCGGACAGCATGTTATTCTAAATGATGATGACGAAACCCTGGCGTCTGTCATCCCTCCTTCCGGAGTATCTGTTTTTCGCTTTGGAGTTAAAAGGAAAGAAGGCCGGCACGCCTATGTTCAGGATAAAGAAATCAGGGCAAGCCTTTCCGGCGGAGAACATATTAGCTTTTCTTTTAAATCCTTCAGGCTTCCCGGAAAACACAATATGGAAAACCTCTTGGCCGTTGTCCTGGCAGGCCTCATTCTCGGGATTGAGCCCTCGGTTATTCAGCAAACCATCGGGGATTTCAAGGGCCTTCCGAACAGGCTTGAACATGTGGCGGAGTTTGGGGGTGTGGAATTTTATAACGATTCCAAGGCTACCAATGTAGATGCGGCTGTCAGGGCAATTACGAGTTTTGATAGACCCCTTATCCTTATAGCAGGAGGCAGGCACAAAGGTGCAGATTATGCCCGCCTGGTTAAAGCTGCCAGGGGCGGAGTGAGGAAGGCCATTTTCTTAGGAGAATCCAGGGAACTATTGGCCAGTTCTTTTGAAGGGGTTGTTCCCTTTTTAATGGCTGAAGATATGGATGAAGCAGTATCCATCGCCTTTTCCCAGGCTGACAGGGGAGATGCGGTGCTGCTCGCCCCGGCCTGCTCGAGTTTTGATATGTTTTCAGACTACGCCCACAGGGGCATGGTCTTCAGATCCGCTGTTGAGAGACTTTCTCATGGCTAAGAGGAAACCCATAACTTCAGGCTACGATTATATGATTCTCATACCTGTCATTTTACTAATCGGGCTGGGGTTTGTATTCGTATATAGTTCGAGTTCTCACCTCGCTGCGCATCGACTGGGTGACAGTTATTTCTACCTCAAAAGGCAAGTCCTGTTTTGTTTATTAGGGTTTTCTCTTATGTTAACTGCAAAGCACATCCCATGCACTCTGTACTCCAGGTTGGTCTATCCCCTGCTGCTTATCAGTTTTTCTCTCTTGATTCTGCTGTTTATTCCGGGCATCGGACACAAGGTGGGCGGCGCCACGAGATGGTTGAGATGGGGCGGGTTTTCCTTTCAGCCCTCGGAACTGGCAAAATTTTCGCTGGCCGTTTATTTGGCGTACTCCATGTCTAAGAAGGGGTCAAACATGGGGTCGTTTTCAAAAGGGTTTTTGCCGCACATACTCATTGCAGGGGCATTTATGCTGCTCATCGTCCTTCAACCAGACCTTGGAACAGCCGTCATTATGGGCTGCTGGTTCTTAATTGTCTTATTTGTAGGCGGTGTCAAATTCACACAGCTTTCTTTGAGTATTATTCTTTCCGCTCCATTTGTCGTGTGGCTGATCTGGTCCGCTGATTACAGGCTTAAGAGGTTGTGGGCCTTCATTCACCCCTGGGACGATCCCCAAGGCGTAGGTTTTCAGATTATACATTCTTTTTTGGCATTTGGGTCTGGAGGTATTTTTGGAACAGGTCTCGGTAACAGCAAACAGAAGCTGTTTTATTTGCCTGAGCCCCATACAGACTTCGTTTTCTCTATAGCGGCTGAAGAACTGGGGTTCATTGGTGTCATTGTCATCATCATTCTGTTCGGCCTCCTGATCATGCGGGGGATAAAAATAGCCCTCAATGCCACAGATCTCTACAGCAGCTATCTGGCCCTCGGGTTGACTTGCTTGATCGGCCTTCAGGTCATGGTAAATATGGCTGTGGTCATGGGGCTTCTTCCCACCAAGGGGTTAACACTGCCGTTCATCAGCTATGGGGGATCATCCCTGGTTCTTAATCTTTTGAGCATTGGTATCCTGCTGAGTATCTCTTCGAGAACATGAAGAGTTGTAGTGTCTGTGAAAAGGATTTTGGGGTTATTATACCTTTCAATTGGATAAAGGATAAGGAGCACGCTACGTTAGATACTTGAAACTCGAAACTCGAAACTTGGAGTTACCTTGACATTCCTGGGCTTATCGAGTTTCCAGTTTCTCTCAATAATAGCGTCAGAATCGCTCTAAAGGTTGAAAGCCAGATTACTCCAAAAAGTTTATCTTTAGAGTTATAGAAATAGTTGCGAAATATTTTATGATTCCAAAGGAGTCCACAAATCCTAAAACGTCTTTCAGGTTTCTTATAGCAGGCGGCGGAACAGGGGGCCATCTTTTTCCGGGTATCGCCATTGCAAGGGAACTGGAAAAAAGATTTGAGGAAAAAGAGATCCTCTTCGTGGTGGGGCACCGAAGGATGGAATCGGATATATTGGCACGATATGGATACAGGGTAACGTCCATTGATGTAGAAGGGCTAAAAGGACGTGGTTGGAAAAAGGGATTCAGCGTAATGGTCAAATTGCCTAAAAGCATTTTTCAATCTGCCTCAATCATAAAGAAATTTTCTCCTTCTCTGGCCCTTGGGGTGGGAGGCTATTCAGCCGGTCCTGTCTGTCTAACGGCCAGGTTTATGGGGATACCCACGGCAATCCATGAACAAAATTCCTATCCTGGCCTCACGAATCGCCTGCTATCCCGGGTTGTTGGCCGTATTTTTATCTCTTTTGAGGAAAGCAGAGCTCACTTTAAGGCCAATTCAGTTTTCTTGACGGGTAATCCGGTTCGCGATGAGCTCTTTTCGCATGACCGAATGGAACCTGAAGGCCGGAAAACATTTACAATCCTGGTTGTGGGCGGAAGCCAGGGGGCCACTGCCATAAATAAGAGTTTCGCAGAAACCCTGGAATACCTGAACGCAAAAGGAAGAAATCCGGCAGTTATCCACCAGACCGGGGAGACAGATTATGAACGCGTTGTTATTGATTACCGGGATAGAGGACTCAGGGGAGAACTGTTCCCCTTTATTCAAGACATGACTGATGCCTATAACAGGGCCGATCTGGTGGTTAGCAGGGCAGGAGCAACTACCATCTTTGAAATGGCCGCATTGGGAAAGCCTTCTATTTTAATTCCCTATCCTTATGCGGCGAATCAACATCAGGATATTAATGCCAGAAGTTTAGTTGGAGCAGGCGGCGCCGAAATGATCCATCAAAGTGATTTAAACGCGGAGACCCTCGCTCAAGTTTTGATTAAATATATGGATAATCCTTCGGCCTTAAAAAAAATGAGCACATGCACAAAAAAAATGGCACACCCTAACGCCGCAAAGGTAATTGTGGATCATTTATTGGAGATGATCAAGCAATGAAGCAGTTCGGGAAGGCAAAGCACATCCACTTTGTTGGTATCGGTGGCATCGGAATGAGCGGGATTGCAGAACTCCTTATCAACCTGGGCTACAAGGTAAGCGGTTCCGATCTGAAAGATAGCCCCATGACGAGGCGACTTGCTGATCTCAGTGGGCTCGTTTTCAAAGGGCACAAAGAAGAGCATGTTGAAGGAGCCGACGTGGTGGTATATTCCTCGGCCGTGGCAAGCGAGAATCCGGAGATCCAGGAGGCAAAAAAGCGTTCTATTCCAGTTATTCCGAGGGCGGAGATGCTGGCGGAATTGATGAGGCTCAAATACGGTGTAGCCATCGCAGGCGCCCATGGAAAGACGACCACAACCTCCATGGTAGCCTCCATCCTCACATGTGGGCATTTGGATCCGACAGTGGTCATTGGCGGAAGACTCGATATCTGGGGCGGATCAAATGCCAAACTCGGACAGGGGGATATTCTGATTGCAGAAGCGGATGAAAGCGATGGGTCTTTTCTCGCGTTATCTCCTGCCATAGCTGTGGTTACGAATATAGATCATGAGCATATGGATTATTATGGAGACATGGAGACAATTCGTGAGACATTCATCAGCTTCATTAACAGCATTCCCTTCTATGGGACGGCCATACTTTGCATAGACAATGAAGAAATCCAGGGGATTATCCCCCGTCTTAAAAAAAGATACTTGACCTACGGCATGACCTCTCAGGCAGATTTGAAAGGGCGGGATTTGGAGAAGGAAAAGCTGGGAGTTAGTTTCGAAGCCCTTTATCACAACAATTCATTGGGCAGGATTGTTGTGGGAATACCAGGTGAACACAATATGCTGAATGCCCTGGCCGCCACGGCCGTTGGTCTTGAACTGGATCTTGACATCGGGGTAATCAAGGAGGGGCTCAAGAACCTGGGGGGGCTGGCAAGACGATTCCAGCGCAAAGGCGAAAAGAGGGATATCCTTGTCCTTGATGATTACGGTCATCATCCGACCGAGATAACGGCCACATTGAAAACGGCGAAGGAATGCTGGCCTGAAAGGCGGGTGATCGTTATTTTCCAGCCGCACAGATATACACGGACCGAAGCCCTGTTTGATCGTTTTGTAATCAGTTTTAATGAAGCAGATGTTCTGATTGTGACCTCTATATTTTCCGCAGGGGAGACTGCCATTGACGGAGTGACTGGGGAATGGTTATCCCGGGGCATCAAGGAACACGGCCACAAGGACGTGATCTTTAGTCCCACACAGGAAGATGCTCTGTCCACCCTTTTGTCAATATTACGACCTGGGGACCTGGTAATAACCCTCGGCGCTGGCGACATTCACCGATTAGGCGCAAGGCTTTTGGATAAGTTGGATTAAAAGAATTTAGAGATTTAGGTATTTAGGAATTTAGGAATTCAGGGATTAGATTGAAGCGGTTGTTTTTAATTCCTCAATACCTCAATTCGCAATTCCTCAATTCCGGCTTGTCCGGGTTAGGGATTTAGGAATTAATGCTCTTAGAGTGAAACATTAGGCGCTCATAAGGGAATGGATAAACGTCAGAAAGAGGAACTAAATAGATTAGGAGTTGAGGACGTTCGGTTTGATTGTTCAATGGCCCAGCACACCACTCTCCGTGTGGGGGGGCCAGCAGAGTCCCTTTATGAGGCCAAGGATGCGGAAAATCTCCGACGTGTCATCGCGTTTCTAAATAGAGAGAATATCCCCTATCTCGTGGTGGGCAGAGGCAGCAACCTGCTGGTAAAGGATGAAGGGATTGAAGGAGTGGTTATCCTGCTTCGCGGACCACTCGCTGGCATGGCACAGGAAAAAGCAGACCCGTCTGTGTCTAACTTAAGGGCACATGATATGACAGTTCACGCGGGTGCGGGCCTGCCCATTGTAGATCTTTTGATTCACTGTCGCGATTCCGGATATGGAGGGCTGGAATTTCTTGCCGGGATACCTGGAACGGTTGGCGGGGCAGTAGCCATGAACGCAGGGGCGTTTGGAAAAGAGATCGGAGACCGGGTGAAAGAAATAGACGTGATCACTGCAGGAGGTGACCTAGTTGCAAGAAACCGGTCTCAGCTTAAATTCGCATACAGGGCGCTTCATATTGAGAAAAAGAGCGTGATCATCGGAGCCTGTCTTAAAGTAGACACAGTGACCGGAAAAACTGTTGCTAAAAGAATTGCGGGTTACCTGAAAAGGCGAAAAGAAAGTCAACCGACAGAATACCCATCGGCAGGCTCGGTATTCAAGAACCCACCGAATGATTATGCGGGCAGGCTTATCGAACATGCCGGCCTCAAAGGCAAGAAGATCGGAGGGGCCATGATATCAGAAAAACACGCTAACTACATTGTAAATACTGGCGATGCCACAGCGAAAGATATCCTGGAACTCCTTTCCTTGACTCAGGAGAAAGTGAGAAAAGAGACCGGCCTAAAACTGGAGCCGGAAGTTAAAGTCGTCGGCAGATAAAAAATGAAGAAACGATTCACACAAAAAACTTTTCACGTCAAACAAAAGAAAAGGAAAAACACCTTCGCAGTCCTTGGAACAATCCATCGAGTAGGGACAGGTTTTTTAAGAATCTTTTTGCTGTTTGCCGTTGTGACTTTAATCAGTGTGGGCTTTGTGTCTCTATACCATTACCTGCTCGCATCCCCTTATATGAAACTCGAACAGGTGAAGGTTGAAGGCGTTGATGAAAAGGTCCGGCGAGAACTCATCCAAATATGCGGTTTGCACTCTGACCTGAGTTTATTAGCTCTCAACCTGAATGCGTTGCAGGAAAAGATGAAAAAGCACCCCTGGGTCAGATCCATTAATCTGGAAAGGTTGTTTCCGAACACCCTGATTGTCAAGGCGGAAAAGGAGACTGCATGGGCACTGGTGGTGATGGATAAAATCTACTACATGAATCCGTGGGGGGAAGTCTTTAAGGAAGTCGAAGATTCGGAGACAATGGATCTCCCGGTTATTACAGGAGTTTCCAAACAGGGATCAGAAATCCGGAAGCAACTTGAAAAGGCCACGCGTCTCATGAAACTCCTGGAGTCAGAACAGGGACTGTGGTCATTGAACGAACTCTCGGAGATCCATATGAATGAGTATGGCACCATGTCTCTTTATTTTAACCGCATCTCAGCAGAGATCAAATTGGCGTGTGAAGATCTTACAGAGAAACTTGAGGGGTTAAAAAAAGTGACAAAACACCTGGCCCAGACAGGCCGAATTAACCAGGTGATAGGCATCGACTTGAATCAGGTTAACGGGGCAGTGGTTTCTTTCAAAAGCACCTAACCTTGAAACCTTAATGGACCGAAAATATGGCGCTTGATCTCCCTTTGCTAAATTCTAATGTTGCAGACCTTCACCGAGGAGAAATTAGAATTTTCCCGGTTATTAACCCACAACCCGTGAACGAGGTAAAAACAAGATGGCTGGAGAAATAATTGTTGGTCTGGATATCGGAACAACAAAAGTCTGTGCTGTGGTAGCTGAAGCGCGTCCTGATGGCGTAGAAATTATCGGCATGGGAAGTCATCCTTCAGAGGGCCTGAGGAAAGGGGTCGTCATTAACATCGAGCACACAGTGAATTCCATAAAAGAGGCCATAGAGGAAGCCGAGACAATGGCAGGCTGTGAGATCAGTGCAGTTTATGCAGGTATAGCGGGCGGTCATATCAAGGGGTTTAACAGCCATGGAGTGATCGCACTAAAAGAAAAGGAGGTGACCAAAAAGGATATCGACCGTGTTATTGAGGCTGCCAGTGCAGTGGCCATCCCTATGGACCGTGAGGTCATACACACCTTGGTCCAGGAATTCATTGTAGATGAACAGGGTGAAATTTTGGATCCATTGGGAATGTCCGGTGTACGCTTAGAGGCAAAAATTCATATTGTAACGGGTGCTGTGACCTCTGCACAAAACATTGTTAAGTGCGCAAATCGCTCCGGCCTGGATGTATGCGATATCATTCTCCAGTCCCTGGCATCGAGCGAGGCGGTGCTGTCAAAGGAGGAACGAAATCTTGGAGCGGCGATTATAGACTTTGGAGGAGGAACGACCGACACGGCAATATTTTCAGGAGGATCCATCAAGCACACCTCTGTTCTTCCGTTAGGAGGAGATAATTTGACTTATGACATCGCTGTAGGGCTCAGAACACCCAAACTGGAGGCGGAGAAGATCAAGATCAGATATGGATGCGGCCTCTCCTCATTGATCGGCCGGGACGAGACTATTGAGGTACCTGGTGTGGGGGGAAGAAAAGCGCGGGTTCTGTCACGGCAGGTCCTGGGGGAGATACTGGAACCGCGGGTTGAAGAAATATTTTCCCTGATCTACAGCGAACTTACGCACTCTGGGCATGAAGACACTATCAGATCTGGTGTGGTAATCACTGGAGGTTCAGCCGAGTTGCAAGGAGTTACAGAGTTGGCTGAGCAAATATTCAACTCGCCTGCCCGCGTGGGCTACCCTCAAGGGATGAGCGGGCTGGTAGAAATAGTCAACAAACCAATGTATGCAACAGCAGTTGGTCTTGTCCTGTACGGATCAAAGACAAATAATAAGGCCAAAAAGTTTCGGATAAGGGATACAAACATTTTTAACCGTGTCATGGGAAGAATGAAAAAATGGTTTAAGGATATCATTTAGCGGTGTAGTCCAGACAAAGGCAGGGTTGTATAAACCCGCTAAACAATTTTATAATTATATTTGAAGGAGGGAAGAAATGAAATTTGAATTTGTAGACGAAAAGGAACGGTACAATGCTAAGATTAAGGTATTGGGTGTTGGAGGCGCAGGTGGCAATGCTATCAACAATATGATCGCCTCCAAATTAAGGGGAGTGGATTTTATTATTGCGAATACGGATTGTCAGGACCTTGACCGATCCACATGCTCCCAGAAGATCCAGATAGGACCGTCAGTCACTATGGGTCTCGGCGCCGGCGCTGACCCGGAGATCGGAAGACTGTCCTGCGAAGAAAGTATCAATGAGGTCAGAGATGCCATAGATCATCCCGATATGGTTTTTATCACCGCCGGGATGGGAGGTGGAACAGGAACAGGTGCATCTCCTGTGGCAGCAAGAGAGTGCAAAGAAAGCGGCGCCCTCACGGTAGCTGTGGTGACCAAACCCTTTTCATTTGAAGGAGAAAAGCGGATGAAAAGGGCGATGGCTGGAATAGAGGAGCTCAAAAAGGAGGTTGACAGTCTCATTATCATCCCTAATGAGCGTCTCAAAGTATTGGGTGGTAAAAGCACATCCTTTAAAGAGCTTATTGCACGGGCAGATGAAGTGCTCCTTCAGGCTGTGAAAGGAATCTCAGAACTTATCATAAGCAACGGCTTTATCAATTTGGATTTTGCAGACATCAAAAGGGTGATGGAGCAGATGGGCACCGCCATCATGGGAATGGGTAGTGCAAGTGGAGAGAACAGAGCCGCGGAGGCGGCCCAGATGGCCATCAACAGCCCGCTTCTCGAAGATATTTCCATCGGTGGGGCTCAGGGACTACTTATGAACATAACCGGTCCCTCTGACATGACAATGGAAGAAATCGATGAGGCCTCCAACTACATCAAAGGGGAAGTGAACCAGGAGGCGGAGATATTCTGGGGCGTGGTCTTTGATGATACCCTGGAGGATGAGGTTCATGTTACTGTTATTGCTACCGGCATAGACAATGGTGCTCGCAGTAATATCAATTATTGTCCGCCTGAATACAGTAATGTGGTTAAAATAAGAGACATAACGCCTGAAGAAGCAGGGGAAAGCTGGACCGTCAAAATGAACGGCGAGAGCCTTGATACCCCCACATACCAGAGAAAGGGCAAAGAACTTTCCACTTGTGCTGAAGAGGGCGATATCAGCCTGAGAAGAA
>JAUWMY010000248.1 GCA_030612945.1 Desulfobacteraceae bacterium | reverse complement strand
GCTTGACGCTGTTTGAAGCATCAGGTACCAATAGTATTGTAGTTTTTTTAAAGGCCACAAGATACTCGAATTAAAGGGAAACTTAACGAAGGGTGTAATGTAGCATATCTAGACATACAGCGTCAACCCCCAGCAACTTTTGTTTTAAAAAAAATCATTTGGTTTTCCGTCTCACTTCAACGGACAACTGATATCGCTTTTAAACTATTGCGGAGGAATAAATGGAATTTTCATACACTCAAAAAAGAGAATCTCACAGCTACGCGCAAAGATCAGTAGCCATGGGACCGCAGGGTATGGTTGCATCGAGCCAGCATTTGGCGACTCTTTCCGGGCACAAGATCTTATTGAAGGGCGGGAACGCCTTAGATGCGGCGGTGGCCATGGTCAGCACATTGAACGTTGTTGAACCTCATTCCGTGGGAATAGGCGGAGATGCCTTTGCGCTCATTTATTTGGCCAAACAAAACAAGATGATAGGTATGAACGCAAGTGGAAGGGCACCCTATAAGGCTGATTTGGCATATTTCCATAAAAGAAAAATAAAGGCCATGCCAGAAAGAGGGATTTTGGCGGCGACCGTTCCAGGAGCCTTGCATGGCTGGGCTACGGCAGTGGAGTGCTATGGGAACTTGAAACTCGGTGATTTGTTCGAGGATGCCATATATTATGCGGAAAACGGATTTCCCGTTACAGAGGTTATTTCCGGCGAATGGAAAAATGCGAAAGACATTCTTCTTGCCCATAGATCTGCTTCAAAAAGCTACCTGATTAATGGTGATGCCCCGAAACCAGGGCAGGTTTTTAAGAATAAGCACCTGGCTCAAACCTACCGCAAAATCGCCCGTGAAGGCATTGATACATTTTATGAAGGAGAAATCTGTAAGGCCATCGTGGACTTTTCCCATCAAAACAACGGGCTTTTTTCATTTGAAGATTTCAAGGCTCATACCACAAGCTGGGTAGAGCCAATATCAACAGATTACCGTGGGTATACCATATATGAACTTCCTCCCAACGGGCAGGGTATTACTGCACTTGAGATGCTAAATATCCTGGAAGGTTATGATATAGCGAGTTTGGGACATAATAGCCCAGACTACCTCCACCTCCTGATTGAAGCGAAAAAGATTGCCTTTAGTGATCGGGACTACTTTATTACCGATCCTGAATTTGAAAACGTCCCGGTAGGCAGATTGCTTTCCAAAGAATATGCAAAAGAACGGCGAGAAAAGATTGATTACCATAAGGCCATGGTCCCCCCTGTCCCGTATTCAAATGCAAGAGGTTCCGACACTGTTTTTGTCACCGCTGTGGATGAAGACAGGAATGCGGTTTCCCTTATCAGCAGCATTTATATGGCTTTTGGTTCCGGAATGGTGGTGGATGGGACAGGTATTATCCTTCAGAACAGGGGACACTCGTTCTCCTTAGATCCCCACCACCCAAACCGCATGGAACCGCACAAACGGCCAATGCACACCATCATACCGGCAATGGTATTCAAGGACGGACGTTTTTTGATGAGCTTCGGTGTTATGGGTGGTGACATGCAGCCCCAGGGGCATGTGCAGTTTTTGATCAATCTTATTGATTTCAAAATGAACCTGCAAGAAGCAGTGGATGCACCCCGGATAAGGCATATGCAGGGTAAAGAGGTCTATTTGGAGGAGGGAATTTCCAGTAAAGCAGCATCGGCGCTTAAGGAAAGAGGGCATGATATCATTGACGCCCCACCTTCAGTAAACCAGGTCGGTGGAGGGCAGGCCATTTATCTGGATCGTACCCAAAATATGCTGCTTGGTGCATCTGACAGAAGAAAAGATGGTTGCGCAATTGGATTTTAGGCTAATTGTCCTTTAGGTTGCTGAGCAGGCTTGGAAATTGAGGCGCATTTTCACCGGCAAGAACAATGATGTGACGGCCGATTAAGAGTTGAAAGTTCCGAATAGCTGCGTTATACATGACTTATTGAAACTATTTGCATGTTTATGCACATGAAATCAAAATCCTGGAGGAAAAAATGACTATAGCCTTTGTTGATGGGCGTGTATTTATTGGTGACGGCAAAATCCTTGAGCATGCGACCGTTTTGGTGGATGGAGAGCGAATCGTTAAGGTGGCCCAGGGGAATGTTGCTGTCCCAAATGATGCGCGCAAGGTCTCTCTGGCCGGGATGACCCTTTTGCCCGGTATTATTGATTGCCATGTCCACCTATGCCTGGATGCCGGCCCAGATCCCATGACCTCGCTCATAAAGGAATCCCAGTCCATGATAGCTCTCAAGGCTGCCCGGTTCGCCCTGCAGACCCTTATGGCCGGAGTAACCTCAGTTCGAGATATGGGGGCCAGGCATGGTGTTGACCTGACTATCAGGGACGCCATCCGGTCAGGAATGATCCCGGGGCCCAGGATGCTTGCAAGCGGTCAGATGATCTGTATGACCGGCGGGCACGGCTGGCAGATGGGTCGTGAGGCTGACGGACCGTTTGAGGTGATGAAGGCCGCCCGGGAACAGATAAGGGCCGGTGCGGATGTAGTGAAATTTATGGCCACCGGGGGCATAATGACAGCAGGAGTTGAGCCGGGCAGCGAACAGTTCACTGAAGAAGAACTCCGCGCAGGAATCCAGGAGGCCCACAAGGCGGGTAGAAAGCCGGCAACGCATGCCCAGGGAACCCAGGGGATACTCAATGCCCTACGGGCCGGTATCGACAGCATTGAACACGGGATATTCTTGGATGAAGAGACCATTTCCTTAATGTTAAAAAAAGATGTGCCTCTCATCCCGACCCTCTCTGCCCCCTACAATATAGAGAACAAGGGCACTGCGGCTGGTATTCCTGATTATGCAGTGGATAAGACCCTTCGTGTCAAGCCTTTTCACCTGGAAAGCACCCGAATGGCCCATAAAGCAGGTGTTCGTGTAGCCATGGGAACCGATGCCGGAACACCTTTTAATGTACATGGTGAAAACCTTTATGAGTTGAAACGTATGGTGGAAGTGGGTTTCTCACCCACGGAAGCCATCCAGTCAGCCACCCAGATCGCATCCCAGGTTCTGGGGTTGGAACAAGAACTGGGCACTATCGAGGAGGGAAAGCTCGCCGACATAGTCGTGGTTGAGGGCAATCCGCTGGAAGACGTGGATATCCTGCTTAAATCAGAGGCTATCCAGTTAGTAATACAAGGCGGTAAATTGGTCAAAGGAGAGTGGTAAAAACTAACCAAAAAAAAGGAGGAGAATTATGAAGAACATCACAAAGTGCATCACAATAGTCGTTATTGCGTCTTTTCTAATCGCAGGGCTTGGCCTGTGCCTTGCTCCGCTTAGTGCACGGGCCGACTTCAAGGAAATCAAGATTGCTATAGGCGTCGGCGCTGACACGTTTAATCCCCAGGAGCAGACCACATCTTTGTTTATGAACATCTGCGACTTGATTTACGACACCCTCTTTTTCCAGACTCCTGACGGGAAACTGGAGCCGCGCCTGGCCACTAAGTACGAGGTTTCTAAGGACGGTCTGGCTTACACCATTCATTTGAGGAAAGGTGTCAAGTTCAGCGACGGCACCCCTTTTAATGCCAAGGCGGTTAAGCTGACCTTTGACCGTGCCCTTGACAAGAACATGAGGGTCCCACTGCGCTTTGCCATTTCAATGGCCAAGGAGTGCGTCATTATCGACGACTACACTGTCCAGATGATCCTTAAATACCCCTTTGCGCCTTTCGGTCCGTCGCTTTCACTGACCATCTTAGGCAATATCTCGCCTGCAGCAATTGAAAAGTACGGCGAAGATGTCCGCAAAAACCCGGTTGGGGCCGGGCCCTATGTCTTCAAGGAGTGGGTCAAGGGCGACCGGATCGTCTTGGTGCGCAATGAAAATTATTACGGCCCCAAACCAACGGTTGAAAAGTTGACCTATAAGATCGTGCCAGAGACGGCTACACGCGAGGCCATGCTCAGGGCAGGCCAGATCGATATCTGCTATAAGCCGCTGCCCTCAAACGTGGCGGCCCTCAAGGCCGATCCAAAAATCAGAGTGGACATGCCCCTGTCTACCAGGACCGTCTTTATGGGGTTGAACTACCAGAAAGGCGTAACCACCAACAAATTTGTCCGCCAGGCCTTCAATTACGCTGTGGACAAGAAGGCTATTGCAAAGAAGATCCTCTTTGGCACTGCCGAGGCCATGGATGGTCCGGTTTCGCCCATTGTCTTCGGTTACCATAAGATGGATACCCAATATGACTACAACCCGGAAAAGGCAAAGGACCTCCTGAAGAAAGGCAAATTTGACTTCAACAAGGTTGTCCATATGCGTACGCCCCATGGCCGGTACCTTTTCGACAAGCAGATTTCAGAGGCTATCCAGGCATATCTCCAGGCCATTGGTGTCAAGGCTGAACTGAGGACCTATGACTGGCCGACATACGTGGCAGGCCTTCTGAAGCCTCTTGACAAGACAGAGCTTGAGGTTTTTCTTCTCGGTTGGGCCCCATCGATCCTGGATGCCGACATGGGCCTCTACGGCCAGTTCCACTCCAGCACCAGCCCGCCCAGGGGTTTGGGAGCGGCCCATTACAATAACCCCAAGTACGATAAGGTGATAGAAGCGAGCCGCCTTGAACAGGATCCCAAGAAACGTTTAGCGCTCTTGAAAAAGGCCTCCGAAATCGTCTGGGACGACTGCCCGTGGATATGGCTTCATGTGGAGAAATTCGTTATCGCTTACCGCAGTAATATCAAGGGCCTGGTAGTTACCAACACCGAGAAGTTTTACCCTACCTATGTAACCAAAAAATAGTTGAATTAAATTCATAAAACAGCGCATCCCGCTACGATACCGTGGCGGGATGCCTGTAATCTTTCAAAACAGAAAACCACATAGAAAGCCTATGTTGCAGTATGAGATTAAAAGTTTGATTTCTATTATC
>JAUWMY010000369.1 GCA_030612945.1 Desulfobacteraceae bacterium | reverse complement strand
AGAGGGGGAGTAATGATCAACGTTAAACGAAGATTAAGCGAATGGCTGAATTTAGAGCAGAAAAACCTGAACGAAATTTCACTTGAGGATATTGAATTTATGGAGGTTGAAGAGCAAAAGGTTAATCAGGAAGTCGCCGAGTTGTTGTCCTTCAGTAATCGTGGTAATCGGTGTGGAAACAAAGATGTGCCCCAGGCGGATAGCATACCCTGTAAAAGTTTCTGGGTGGAGAACACAAGAGACCTCGTTTTATATGTGTGGAACGGAGATCAATCGAAAACAATAATAGTGCCGCAGAACGGTTGGACGATCAGAGATGATATTACGGTTCACTAAGAGGAGGATCTCATATTGGTGAAAAAATCAATCTATGAAGAACTGCAGCAGAAAGTCAAGCAGTTGGAAAAAGAACTCTCTGAACGGAAGGTGACTGAAGAGGAACTTCTCAAGGCCAAGAAACTTGAATCAATAGCCGCTCTTTCCGGAGGTATTGCACACGATTATAACAATTTGCTGACATCAATAATGGGTAATATCTCGCTGGCGCAAACATATCTGGAACATGATGACAAGATCTATGGCCTTTTGAATGAAGCGCAACACGCATCAGTACTTGCAAAGGCTTTAACCCGGAAATTGATCACGTTTTCCAGGGGTGGGGCGCCAATAAAAAAAACTGTCCCAGTTTCACCCTTAGTGAAAAGGGCAACTGAGTTTAGCCTGAGTGGTTCTAATATTAAGTGTGAGTTTCACATTCCTGATGAACTATGGCTCGTTGAAATAGATGAAACCCAAATCGGCCAGGCAATTTACAACCTGGTTATGAATGCCAGAGAAGCTATGCGCGGTGGGGGGACCATAAGGGTCGCCGCAGAAAATGTGAATATCACCGATGGGATTCCTGCTCTCAAAGAGGGGGAATATGTTAAGATTTCCTTTAATGACGAGGGTATTGGTATACCCAGAGAGCACTTGAAGAAAATCTTTGACCCGTATTTTTCGACAAAAGAGATGGGAACGCAGAAAGGAATGGGATTGGGGCTCTCCATCTGCCATTCAATAATCAAAGGACATAGTGGAAATGTCGATGTAGGATCACAGGAAGGCGCTGGAGCTACCTTCAACATATATTTGCCTGCCTCCGACGGAAAAGCCTCTAAAGAAAAACCTGAAAAGAGTCAAAAGAAAGCAACCCCCGTTATTGGGAAGGGGCGCATTCTTGTGATGGACGATGAGAAGATGATCAGACATCTTGCCGGTGAAATATTGAGTTATCTGGGGTATAAGGTTAGCTTCTCGAAAGATGGAGCCAAAGCAATTGAGATGTACAAGGGCGCAATGGAATCCGGAGAACCCTTTGATGCAGTTGTTTTGGATTTAACCGTTCGAGGTGGTATGGGAGGCAAGGAGGCTATGCGGAAACTGATGGAAATAGATCCCCATGTCACAGGGGTCGTGTCCAGCGGCTATTCAGATGATTCCGTAATGACCGATTTTGAGAAATATGGGTTCAAAGGCGTGGTGGCCAAGCCATACAGTGTGCATGAAGTAAGTGTGGTATTGGATGAAGTGATAACCTGATCAGGGTTACCTATGGTTTCAGGTCAAATTCGGTTAGGCGGTTGAGGAGTGTCTTATAACTTACGTGTAACAGTTTAGAGGCCTTTTTTCTGTTCCACTGAGTCTCCTTTAGTGCCCCTAAAATCGCCTGGCGTTCTGCTTCAGAGACATAGGCCTTACTAACTTTTTTAAGAGAAAAATTACCGTCTCTAAAAATTTTCTGTATCTTATCATCGCCCCAGACAGGAGGCAGAGGGTGATCATCCAAGCTGGATATACGCTCATTTTCGTGGCTCAGGTTTTCCAGGTTAAACTCTTCAAAAACAAAATCCCAATCCCTGATGGCAATTGCCCGCCGGATTACGTTTTCAAGCTCCCTCACATTACCCGGCCATTTGTATGCCAGAAAAAGTTTGGCGATCTTGTCGGGTATGTCAAAAACCTCTTTTTTGAATTCAAAGCAGTATTTATTTATAAAGTAGTGGGTAAGCAGCGGGATATCATTCCTCCTTTGTCTTAAAGCAGGCGCGTGTATGTTTACCACGTTAAGGCGATAAAAAAGATCCTTTCTGAAAGTTCCCTCACGGACCTTTCTGGGAAGATCCGAATTTGTAGCAGCCACTACTCGTGCATCAATGAATTTGTCCAGGGTTGCCCCAAGCCTGGAAAAAGCCTTGTCCTCTAAAACCTGAAGAAACTTGACCTGAAGCGAAAGAGAAAGATCGCCAATTTCATCAATAAACAGCGTTCCCCCGTTGGCCATCTCAAGGCGGCCCGGCTTGTCCCTATATGCGCCAGTGAAGGCCCCTGTCTGAAACCCGAATACCTCGCTTTCAAGCAATTCATCCGGCAGGGCTCCACAGTTTACCTTGACAAGTGGCCCCCCACTCCGCAGGGAATGGTAATGGATCGAGCGGGCTATGAGCTCTTTGCCGGTCCCGGTATCGCCAGTGGCCAGCACGGTGATATCCTTGTCACACACCTTTCGGATCTTTTGCCTGATGCTCTTAATCTCCGGGCTTTGCCCTATAAGTGAAGGAAAGTCAGGCCGCAACTCAGCCTCAGCCCTGTGCTTTAGTGCATTCTCTATGACCTTTAAAATATCGTCTGGTTCGTTATCCTGGCCGAGAAGATGGACCCCCTCAAAAGATGCGGTAGAATCTTCAGACAGCGAATTTTCCTCGCAGGAGGTCAATATTGGTATGAAAGGATCGATTATCCTTAGTTTATGAATGCACTTGAGGGAGGTTTCCTTGTCCAGAAAGGGTCCCAGAATGGCCAGGTCAGGATTCAATGTTTCCAGTTGAACAATAGGTTTATCCGGTGAGGCGGTGCAAGACCGGCGGAACCCCAGATGTTTGACTTTTTTCTCCAGCCCCGCTGAGATCGAAGGGTCGGACTCAATAATGAGAATGTTCAGATCAGTTTCCATTTTACCGCTCAAAATATAAGTTCTCAATAAACTCGGGCTGTATTAGAAAATCCCCTTCAATCCCCCTTTGCAAAAGGGGGAAGCAGTCGGAATGCCCGTACTTATTGAGATGTTACAAAATTTCTAAATTACTGCTCAAGCGCTTGAGAAAGCATCCGGCTCAATTCTTCGGTTCCACAAGGCTTGGTAAGATAGCCCTTTATTAGTCTCCTGATATTGTCATCAATCCCGTCCTGGCCTGAATCTTCATAACCGGAAACAATTATGATCCTTGCATTCGGATCAGTTTCCATTATCTGTTTGATACAACTAAGGCCATCCATTTCAGGCATATTTCGGTCCATAAGTACAATATCTGGCGACCATTTGGTATAATTATCCAAAGCCTCAACAGGTCGATTAACAGGCATAGCCTTATAACCCAATCCTTTTGTTAGATTTGTTAATGCTTCAAGTGCCGGATGGTCATCGTCAATAATAAGAACTTTTTGTCCCTTTCCCATGATTATTTTCTTTGGGGGTTCAGGTCGTTGGGAGCTTTCCGTTTTTCCGAAAGGGAGGTAGATCGTAAATTTCGCGCCCTTCCCCTGTTTTGATGATACTAAGATAGAGCCTTTGTGCTGCTCAACAATACCATGGGTTGTGGAAAGTCCCAGTCCCGTGCCCTTACCAACGTCTTTGAGTGTAAAAAAAGGATCAAATATCTGGTCCATGGTCTCTTTA
>JAUWMY010000102.1 GCA_030612945.1 Desulfobacteraceae bacterium | reverse complement strand
TGTCTTTGAAGAGGAAAATTTGCTTCAAAGGGCCGAAGTCCTGGGCGAAAAGCTAAAGGAGCGCTTCGATGCCTTGCAGCAGCAGTTTGAAATTATTGGTGATGTCCGAGGAAAAGGCCCCATGCTGGCTCTGGAGTTGGTGAAAAACCGGGAGACCAAGGAGCCTGCGGCTGACGAGGCCAAGGCTCTGGTAAAATTTTGCTATTAAAAGGGTGCCATCCTGTTATCGTGCGGCAACTTTGGCAACGTCATCCGTACATTAATGCCTCTTATAATAACTGATGAACAACTGGAGCGAGGTCTTGCTATCATAGAGGAGGGGCTCTCTGTCATTTCAAAGTGATATGGAACCAGACAACAAACCCATTTCTTCAAGCTTTGAGGAGATTAAAAGGAGATTTGAGCCGGATTTCAGCTACGTGGTAATTGAAAAAGCAGGGGGAAATCATGAGAGCGAATACTTTTCCGAAATTCTGAATGTTTTTACAATACTTAAAAAGGAGGATCATGTCTGGCAGATCTACCGGGATGAAGAAAAGAGGATACTTTTTTTAGTTATAAAAACAAAGACTAATCAAGCAGAAATAATCATGGAGAAAATTCTCGAGGCCGGGTTGCCAAAAGAACTCAACTGTTACCTGTATAGAAGTGACGAAAAGGATTGATGGGAAGTATCCAATTTACTTTCCTGTTTAGTCGGGGTTTCTACAGTTGATTGAAATAATAGAGCTTTAAACGACTGCTATTCCATAATTCCAATGGGGGCAAAGCCCCTCAGTTCACTATTAATAGAGGTGGTGGTTTATAGCGATTAATTAACTTTCAAACTAAAGAGGAGGTGCAGAAATGTTAAAAAGATTTTTATCTTTGTTGCTCGTTGGGGCAATGGTAGTTGCAGTGGCAGGACCGGCTGCAGCAGCGCCAAAAACCATTAAAATAGGCATTCTCGGGCCTTTTACCGGATCTTTGGCCTTTAACGCCGGTGAAATGAAAAAGGGAATGCTCCTGGCCTTAGACGAAATCAATACCGGGGGCGGGCTCTTTGGAAAGGAAATAGAGTTGATTTTCGGCGACAGCGAATGCAAACCGGACAAGGGTTTGTCTGCAGTAAAGAAGCTTCTCACAAGAAACAAGGTCCTGGTTGTCGGCGGCGGTTATTGCAGTTCCGTGAACATAGCAACCTCCGATATCTGTAATATGGAGAAGTGTCCGGTTGTGGTTGCCATTGCTATCAGCCCCACCATCACCAACCGAGGCTTAAAGTATGTTTTTCGAACAAGCCCCAACAGCCCCATGTTTTTAAATGGTATTAACCTGTGGCTGGAAAAGGTAAAGAAACCAAAAACCGTGGCTTTTTTTATGGAAAACAGTGATTATGGCCGTGACGGCGAGGAAATCTGGTCCGGGATTGCAAAAAAGATCGGCGCAAAGGAACTGGCGCACCTTTATTTTGAAATAGGCGATACCGATTTTACTACCCAGATAAGCAAGCTCAAAAATCTTAAACCCGATGTAACCTTTAATATCGCCTCCACCACTGAAGCCTCATTGATTCAAAAGCAGGCCAAAGAACTGAATTTTCTAACACAGTGGATCGGCGTTGGGGGACAGTTTACCGAAGCCTATTTCAAGATGAGCGGCTCTATCTGTGAATATGCCATGGGGTCATCTCTTGAACCTACTTTGAATATGAAGGATCCCGAGACTGCCGCATTTGTCAATGCCTACCAGAAAAAGTATCCTGGCGCACGTCCGGGTATCTTTTCCAGCCAGGGCTATGACAACCTTATGGTTATTTTCGATGCCGTTAAGCGGGCCGGCAAGCCCACCGGTAATCTCAGCAAGGATCGAAACAAGATCAGAGACGCACTGACAACAACGGATATTAAACTCACCCAGGGCAGGGTCACCTTTGGCAAGGACGGCCAGGTATACACGGTGTTTCCCAGCCCGGTACAGGTTCAGCTTAAGGACTGCAAACCGGGGCTGCACGTGATATATCCTCCTGAAAAGGCGGCCGCAAAGTACCAGAATCCCAAGCCGTGGGCTCAGAGGAAGTGCAAGTAGTCTTTTTAAAAATAAGTTCGAAGTTCTAAATGATCTAAAGTTCCTGAAGTTTATGGGTTTTTGGAGTGCTGGAGTGCTGAAAAAGCTTAAAATCCGGCCTTTTTCCATCACTCCATTAATCCATCACTCCATTAATCCGTGATCTGCAATCCTCAATTAGAAATACTATGGCGGTAATTCAATGGAATCTTTATTTGTTCAACAGGTAGTAAATGGCATTATCATAGGCAGTATTTACAGCCTGATCGCTATTGGCCTGACCATGATCTTCGGTGTAATGAAAATTTGTAATTTCGCCCATGGTGATTATTCTATGGTTGGTGCTTATGCGGCTGTATTTGTCATGGCCTGGTTGCCGGGCTGGTTCGGATGGATAGGTTCCATTGTGGCAGCGGCTGCAGCGGTGGGTATACTCGGCGTAATAACGGAACGGCTGGTTTTCAGGCCGCTTTTAACCCGCAGAACCGATATCGACATAATTATGGTCTCTATCGGTCTGTTTATTGTTTTAGAGAACCTGTCCCAGCTTGTTTTCGGTGCTACACCCCGCATGCTGCAAGATCCATTTGGGAGCGCCACGGTCAATCTGGGCCTTTTTTCCACCAGTATTCTACGGCTGTTTTGTCTGGCTTTTTCATGCATTGCCATGGGATTTTTGCATTTATTTTTAAATCGCACCCAGACGGGCATTGCTATCCGCGCCACAAGCCAGAATAGAAATGCAGCTCTCTTAATGGGTATCGATATTAGCCATGTCTATACATTGACATTTGCCCTGGGTGCCGGCATAGCCGGAATTGCCGGCGTTTTATACGGTACGCTTTTTGCCGTCTTTCCCACCATGGGAGCTTTGCCAACGCTAAAAGCCTTTGTGGTAACCATTTTGGGGGGCATGGGAAATCTGCGTGGGGCTGTTTTTGGAGGTTTCATACTAGGCGTAGCAGAAACACTTGGGGGAAGCTATATTTCAATGCAGTATAAGAATTCCATTGGCTTTGTCATCATTATTCTGGTGCTTTTGATCAGACCCAACGGTCTTTTTGGACGAAGGGAGGGAACATGAGCCAGGATAAATACAATAAACTCTGGAAAGCCTTGGGAATAGCAGTTTTATTTGCCATTCCCCTGGTGATCAGCGACCGATACTTTTTGCATTTGATGGTTATGGCGGGTATCTTTGTGATGCTTACTTCAAGCTGGAATCTCCTTACCGGTTACGCAGGCCAGATTAACTTGGGACACGCTGCATTCTATGGGATTGGGGCTTATACCAGCGCATTATTGGTTATGAAAGTGGGTATCAGCCCTTGGATCGGTCTATTTATGGGAGGTTTTGTGTCGGCGTTTTTCGGTTTGCTTCTTGGCATTCCCTCAATCAGGCTCAGTGGACCCTATCTGGCCATTACAACCATCGGTTTTGCCGAGATCCTGAGGCTGGTGGCTATGAACTGGGTGGAACTGACCAGGGGTTCCCTCGGTTTATACGGCATACCTCCACTTACAGCTATCAAGTTATCACCTGGCTTTTCCATAGAGTTCACATCCGAAAGGAATTTTTACTATGTTCTACTGATTGCCATCTTCTTGACCCTCTTTTGCTTTAAAAGACTGGTCCAATCAGAGTTCGGTATCACACTAAAGTCGATGCGCGATGATGAGCCTGGGGCTGAGAGTATCGGTGTAGATACAACCCGGTACAAACTTGCTGTTTTCACGATAAGCGCATTTTTTGCAGGATTTGCGGGAGCTCTCTTTGCGCATTACCAGCGTCTTGTGAGCCCCGATACACTGTCATTAGGAGAAACCTTTACTATATTGACCATGACCATGCTGGGCGGATTGGGCACACTTGCCGGACCTGTAGTAGGAGCAATTCTCCTTACATTTTTGTCAGAAGGACTCCGCTTCGTAGAAGATATGGTCAAACTAAATGTGCGTATGGTGATTTACGGTTTTCTGCTTATAATAACCATATTGTTTATGCGAGAAGGCGTGGTGGGCCTTTTTTCCCATTATAGACGTTCGGGCGACACAGGGCAATAGGAGGAACAAATGGATATCCTGCGTACTGACAAATTGTCCAAGTGGTTCGGGGGCCTCTGTGCTGTCAAAGAAGTGAGTTTCTCTCTGGTCAAAGGCGAAATCATGGGCCTTATTGGTCCCAATGGAGCAGGTAAAACAACTCTTATCAACTTGATCAGCGGAGTTTTTCCTCCTACCAATGGAAATATTCTTTACCAGGGCAAAAACATAACCAGATTAAAGACACATTCACTTAACAAGATGGGTATTGCCCGGACATTCCAGATAGTGCGTATCTTCAAAACGCTTACGGTCATAGAAAATGTCCTCACGGCCATGGTCAATCGAAAGACATACGGTCCATGGAGCCTGGCATGGGGCTCCCTCTTTAAGCGCTCCGGCGCCTTTACTGATAACAAGGACGCCTGCGTTAAGGCAGAGGAACTTCTCGATTTCGTGGGAATCGGGGAATACCGCGATGAACTTGCAGAAAACATGCCCTATGCTTTTTCCAAGCGATTGGAAATTGCACGTGCCCTGGCAACCCGCCCGGAAGTGCTCTTGCTGGACGAGCCCAGCTCCGGCCTGAACCCAAAGGAACAGAACGATCAGGTTGAAATTATAAAAAAGATCAATCAGCAAGGGACCACTATTATGATAATCGAGCACGTCATGAAAGTAATCATGGAGATCTCTCACCGGCTGATTGTCCTGCATTATGGTGAGAAGATAGCCGAGGGCGAGCCCGAGAAAGTTTACAGCGATCCAAAGGTGATTGAAGCTTACCTGGGAGGGGATGCCGATGCTTAGCATTGAGAACATTAAAGTTTCCTATGGTAAGGCAATGGCCATAGACGGTGTCTCGCTGAAGGTAGAAGAAGGTGAATTGGTCACCTTGTTAGGTTCAAACGGCGCCGGCAAGTCCACTTTGCTTAAAACCATATCAGGAATTTTAAAACCGCACACCGGAACCATACGATTTGATGACCAGGATCTGCATACCATGCCGCCGCATCAAATTGTGAGGCTGGGAATCATTCAGGTGCCCGAAGGCAGGGAGGTTTTTCCGGAGCTGAGTGTGCTGGAAAACCTCAAGATGGGTGCTTTTACCCGGAAAGATTCAGGTGTGGGAAAAGACTTAGATTTTGTTTTTGAGCTTTTTCCGCGTCTGAAGGAAAGAAGACGCCAGTGGGCCGGCACCTTGAGCGGAGGCGAAGCCCAAATGCTGGCAATCGCCAGGGGGATCCTTTCGGCTCCCAAACTTTTTATGCTTGACGAACCAAGCCTGGGCCTGGCCCCGGTTATCAGGAACGATATCTTTAAAGTGATACGGCAAATTCACCAGGAGCGGGGAATCACCATATTGCTGGTGGAGCAAAACGCAAAGCTGGCCCTTGGCATGTCTTCTCGCGGTTACATTCTGGAAAACGGAAAAGTGGGCTTGGAAGGAAAAGGGGCGGATTTGATAAATAATGAATATGTCAAGAAAGCCTATTTGGGGTATTGATTAGGGAAGAGTCATTCGAAAGTCAATACTCATTATTGTTTTCTTCCAATTATCAGAACCTTTAGGGACATAAAAGTCTTAGGCAAGTATCCTCGGGCCATTGGCTTTAAGACAGATACCCACTGTTTTTCTTACTTAAGATCATAGCGGACAGGTTGAGCAGGATGAAAGATTTTACAGATGGAAAAGACTTAGTGTTATCTTGGGTTGATAACAATTGTGACTCCTTTTTCTCGTACTCAGACTCAATATGGAGCTTTGCTGAATTAGGGTGCGAAGAATTTCTTTCCTCTCGACTTCTGGTGGGCGTGCTGAGGGACAACGGCTTTGAGGTTCGGGAAGGTGCTGCTGGCATGCCAACGGCCTTTGTGGCTAAGTGGGGACATGGACGCCCTGTGGTTGGTTTCAGTTGTGAGTACGACGCATTGCCTGGTCTGTCCCAGCAATTTTTAAACATTGGGAGGCCTCCTGAAAAATTACCTGTGGTGGAAGGAGCCCCCGGCCACGGATGCGGGCATAATCTCTTAGGGGTTGGCAATATAATGGCTGCCGTGGCAGTTAAAGAGTGGCTTGCAAGAGCGGGCATCCCTGGCACAGTGATGGTTTTCGGCACGCCCGCTGAGGAACTCTGTGTGGGAAAGCCTTTCATGGCACGGGAAAGAATTTTCCAGGGAGTAGATGCCATTCTTGACTGGCACCCCTGGTTTCACAACTCTGCTAATTGCGACACCTGCAACGCCTATTTCAATGTAAAATATCACTTTCATGGGCGCACTGCCCACGGCAACGCCCCCTGGATGGGTAGAAGTGCAATGGACAGTGCCTTGCTGATGGCACATGCTATTGAGCTTTTAAGGGAACACATCCCTCCAGGTGCCACTGACGCAGCCAATACAATCAACTATACTTTCTCGGACGTTGGTCCTGAATATCCATCAGTGGTCCCTGATCGTTCCACGGTTTGGGTGGTGGGCAGAATAACAGACTCGGAACAAATGGGAAGTATAGTTGAAAGAGTTCATAAATGTGCTGAGGCGGCCAGTCTCGCAACAGAAACGACTTTAAAAATTGATTTCAAGACCGCTACCCACGAAAAAGTTCCCAACAAAATACTATCCTCTTTACTCTATAAGAATTTCCTGGATGTGGGGGCTCCCAGATTTGACAGGGATGAACAAGAATTTGCGCGAAAGATGCAGCGAGAAATGGGAGTTGAAGAAAAAGGTCTGGTGGAAGACATATTGACATTTGAGGCAGGGTCCTCCGTTGTCACGGATAATTCTGAGTACAGCTGGTTTGCCCCATTTGCCATGGTTTGGGTCACCGCGGCACCGGTCGGTCTCGGCTGGCATAACTGGCAGGTTACAGCGGCTGCAAGATCTTCCATTGGTAAAAAAGCAATGAAGGTTGCTTCCAAGGTTTTGGCAGCGTCTTGTGTCGACCTTTTTTTACAACCAGGATTATTGGAACAATCAAAGCTGGAACTTTTGAAACGACTGGCAGGGAGAACTTATGAGCCGCTTATTCCTGATGAAGTTAATCCGCCTATCGACATGAATCGAAAAACAATGAAAAAGTTTCGATCCCAAATGGAACCACACTACAAAAAGTAAAACCAGGAAATCGTAAGCCTCTGTTTCAATCATTGTGGTACTTTTTTGAATCTGGCTGCCCTGAGATAGAAGTCTTTTCACGTGGGCGCGGCCCACCTGGGCACACATAGTTTCAGGACCGGCCATGAGGTCTATAGTTTTTATCGGCTGATAGCACCTGTAAAACTGAACATCGCCACCATTTTCACACGCTAAAGGGAAGCTATTAGTATAAATGCGGAAAGCCCAGTTTGTCATATTTTCCATGGGCGACTGTGTTTTTTTGTCTATTAGCGCATTAAGAAATAGGAGAAATAAGCATGCAAATCAAAGATCTTAGAGTTAATGGTACGCGCCTTCAGGAGACCCTGGAGGAAATGGCAAAAATTGGTGCGACACCAAACGGAGGCATTCAAAGGCTGACTTTGTCTGACGAGGATAAACGGGCAAGGGATCTATTTGTCGAATGGCTAAAAGAAATGGATCTCGAGATCACGATCGATGAGATGGGAAGCATTTTTGGAAAACGGGAGGGAAAGAATAACGACCTTGCTCCTGTAATGAGTGGTTCCCATATGGATTCCCAGCCCAAGGGCGGTCGT
>JAUWMY010000123.1 GCA_030612945.1 Desulfobacteraceae bacterium | reverse complement strand
AGAGGGCTTCGAAATTGTGGTGGTCATGGGCCTGGGTTTTGTGGGAGCTGTGATGGCCGGTGTGGTGGCAGATTCTGTGGACAAAAAGACAGGTAAGTCTGCTAAATATGTGATCGGCATGCAGAGGCCGAGTACCCGAAGTTTCTGGAAGATACCCCTTTTTAACAGGGGTATATCACCCATAAAGGCAGAGGATCCTGAAGTTGCCCCTATGATTGAACGGTGCGTAAATAAGAAACAGACAATGACGGCCACTTTTACATACGATGCCCTGAAGCTGGCAGATGTTCTGGTGGTGGATGTCCAATGCGATTTTCTCAAGCAGGAACTGGGCAATCTCAGGAGTGGATATGCGGACATTAGCGCTCTGGAGGCCAGCTTTAAGAAAATAGGGGAGAAGATTTCACCCCATTGTCTCGTATTGATAGAAACCACCGTTCCGCCTGGCACTACGGAGTATGTGGCCAACCCGCTGCTAAAAAAGGCATTCAAGGCCCGGGGCATTGATGATGAACCATTATTGGCCCATAGCTTTGAAAGGGTAATGCCTGGAAAAGATTACGTACGTTCCATCAGAGACTTCTGGCGAGTGTGCAGCGGGATCAACCAAGATGCACGGGAGAAGGTTACAAAGTTTTTGTCCGAGATCCTCAATGTGGATGAATTCCCGTTAACTGTCCTTGACAGGCCCATTGAAAGCGAGACCTGCAAAATTGTGGAAAACAGTTACAGGGCCACCATACTTGCCTTTCTTCATGAATGGAGCCTGTTCTCAGAGACCAACGGCGTTGATCTTATTAAAGTAACGAATGCCATTAAGGTTCGACCCACCCATAGTAACATCATTTTTCCAGGTCCTGGAATCGGCGGCTATTGTCTCCCCAAAGATGGGGGTTTAGGTATCTGGGCTGACAAGCATTTAATGGGTTTTGAGAACGACATATTCAAGATCACTCCACTGGCCATTGATATTAATGACACAAGAGGATTGCACGCGGCCAGATTAGTGCGGGACGCGCTCAGAAATATGGGCCGCATTGTGGCGGCCTCACAGGTTACGGTCCTCGGGGTTTCCTACCGCGAAGATGTGGGAGATACCCGGTATAGTGGATCTGAGATTATTGTCCGGAAATTGACCGAAATGGGGGCTGAAGTTAAGGCCCATGATCCCTATGTACAACATTGGTGGGAGCTTGAAAAACAGGATACCTACCCGGCAGTAGGCGCGAGCTGGTCACGGTTTTTCCGGAACCAGGAGGAACTCAGCAAATTCCGGATGATGGCTGAGCTGGAGGAGGCCCTTAAAAATTCAGACGCCGTGGTCCTTGCCGTCCGGCATAAGGCCTATTTAGAACTCGATCCGGACGAAGTGGTCAGGATGGTTGGCTCGCCCCTTGCGGTTGTGGACTGTTTCGGTATCCTGGATGATGCCAGGATCGAGCGGTACTTCGAATTGGGATGTGAGGTCAAGGGCCTGGGTCGTGGCCACATAAACCGCATAAAAGACAAAGTCCGGAAGAGTAAACGGTGTTAAAATAAAGCGGTTTGGGGATGATCGTGGGTAATTTGAATCCGATAAAATATAAAATCCACCTGGAGCCGGACTTAAAAAACTTTAGGTTCGCGGGGAGCACTGAAATCCTTTTAGATGCTGTAAGACCGGTGACTGAAATTATCCTGAATACCCTGGAATTGGCCATCTGGAATTGTAGGGTGCGGGTGGGTGACAGTTTTGTGGATTGTCCGTTTTATGTGAATCCTGGGAAAGAAGAAATGACCATATCCCTTCCCAAGGAAATGGCAGGCAACATCACACTGATGATAGATTACGTGGGCCACATAAATGACAAGATGGCCGGGTTTTACAGAAGTCAGTACAAAAGCGAGGGAGAGGTAAAATACATTGCAGTGACCCAGTTTGAGGAAAGTGACGCGCGAAGGGCGTTTCCCTGCTTTGACCATCCGGAAAAGAAAGCAATATTTGATATTGAAATGATAATTGATGAAAACCTGGCGGCAATATCCAACCAACCAATAAGCGAAGAACAGCCTTTGGGAGACGGGAGGAAGCTCGTCAAGTTCCAGCAGACACCTAAGATGTCCACATATCTGCTTTTCTTCGGCGCAGGTGAGTTTGAGTTCATTGAAGACCCCGGGGAAGTGCTTGTTCGTGCAGCAACAATGCCCGGAATGACAGAATATGCCGGATTCGGGCTCGAATTCGGCAGAAAATCCTTGGACTTCTGTGAAGATAACTTTGGGACAAAATACCCCCTTCCAAAACTTGATCTGATTGCCATCCAGGATTTCGCTTTTGGTGCAATGGAGAACTGGGGTGCAATTACATTCCGGGAAAACTTGCTTCTCCATTTTCCGGAAATTACGTCTAGGGCAGGTGAGGAAAGGATATGTGAGGTTGTTGCCCATGAGATCGTGCATCAATGGTTTGGGAATCTGGTCACGCCTTCTGATTGGAAGTACCTCTGGTTAAACGAAAGCTTTGCCACATATTTTGGGTATGGCGCTGTGGCGTACTACCATCCTGAGTGGGATATCTGGGAGCAGTTTCTGAACGGCCAAACCGACACAGCCCTTGAACGTGACGCATTACACGAAACATTTCCCATAGAGATTCCAGGAGGCGAGCATGTGGTCATTAACACCAGCACTGCCCCGATTATTTATAACAAGGGTGCGAGTATACTTAGGTACATCAAGGAATATATGGGGGATGACAGCTTTAAAGAAGGTCTCAAATATTACTTGAAAATGAATGAATATGCCTGTGCGTCAAGCTCATCAATGTGGGAATCATTTGAAGAAGTCTCAGATAAACCCATTACCAGGATCATGAAAAGCTGGATTGAACAACCGGGATTTCCCATTGTCGAAGTGAAAAGAGACGGGCATAAACTATTGTTCACACAGAAAAGGTTCACCTATCTGCCGAATCAATATGATCAGGAATGGTTCATTCCTATCACTGTAAGAGTCTTTTATGGAAATGGTGAAACAGGATCAATAACAACCCTTCTTGATAGTAACCAGGGGGTTATTGATATTGGAAGGCATGTGATTTCGTACAAAGTCAATGACAGGCAAGCTGGCTTTTTCAGGGTCAGGTATAATGATGAAAGCAATCTGCAGGAGCTTGGCAACCGTGTATCAAGAAGGGAATTACCGTCAGAGGATAGGTGGGGCCTTCAAAATGACCTTTATGCACTGGTTAAAAGTGGTGACGCTTCCATTGATGATTATCTGAGTTTTCTTTCCAATTATACACAGGAAGACGATTTTCTTCCCCTCATAGGGATTGCGGGGAACCTGTTTCATGCATACTTAGTATTAGAAAATGTACAAAGGGAGAAGGTTGCATCATTCGGTAAACCGTTCATTGAAAGCGTGCTTGCGCATATTGGGTATGAGCCGGGGGCAAATGAAAAACACACGAGATCTATTCTGAGAGACCAGATCATTTTTCATGCTGTGCTGTATGGTTCGAAAGATGTTGAAGACATGGCTCTTAGGAAGTTTACATCCTTAATGCGCAACGAGAACATCCATCCGGATATTGTAAAAAGTATCATGCAGGTGGGGGCCTTGAATGGTAATGACAAGGAGTTTGACTGGTTTGAGACGAGATTCAATACATCTGAAAGTGAACATGACAGGATGAATATCCTGGTGGCCTTGGGGTGCTTTCGTGAAAAAAAACTGATTCAAAGGGTCCAGCAATACACCCTTGGCAGAGTACCAGGCCGGAATAAATTTGTCCCCATAGCATCAATGACTGCCAACCCGAATGCGGTACCCCATATGTGGGATTGGTTTAGGTCGCAGTTGAATGCTCTCGAGCAGTTCCATCCACTGCATTATGAAAGGGTCATTGCGGGAATTATCCCGGTGTGTGGCCTTGGAAGAGAAGATGAAGTAACGGCATTCTTTAAAGATTACATGCGCAAAAAAAGTAAGGCCAGAGATGCCATCAAACTGTCTTTGGAAAAGCTTGAGATAAACTCCAGGATGAGAAACGCCTAATCGAACTCAAACCTTTTCTCCTCAAAAAGTTTTAGACACGCCTCAACAACTTCACGGTCATAGAACGAGCCCTTGTTCCTGGAGATTTCCTGTAATGCCTTATCAATGCCCAAGGCTGGTCGGTAGGGTCGATGGGAGGCCATGGCCTCTACAACATCGGCCACACCCAGGATCCTGGATTCCAAGAGAATCTCTTCACCGGACAATCCCGCAGGATACCCTGAACCGTTCATCCTTTCGTGATGTTGAAGTACCATTTGGGCGATTGGCCACGGAAATTCATTGGTTTTCAGTATGTCGTAACCTACCTGCGGGTGCGTTTTGATCAGTTCGAATTCGATCTCGGTTATGCGGCCTGGTTTGCTCAGGATCTCAGCCGGGATAGATATTTTGCCGAGATCATGAATTACCCCACCCATGCGGATACCATAAATTTGATCGTCAGGAAGACCCATTTCTTTGGCAATGGCGCAGGCAAGATCCGCCACACGCTGTTGATGGCCTGCCGTATATGGGTCCCTTGTTTCGACAGTGCTTGCTATGGCCAGGATACTGCCTTCCAGGGCCTTTCCAAGTTTTTCCATGCTGTCCTGTAGTGCAGCCGTGCGCTCCATCACCATTTTCTGCAAACTGTCACGGTAAGCCCGATTATCAATCTCAAGCTGCCGGCGTCTAAGCACGTTGGCTACACTGATGAGCACGCCATTTCGGTTGAATGGTTTTATGATGTAGTCATAAACGCCAATTTCAAGGGCAGACTCTGCGGTCATTGGGTCATCCAGGCCGGTCACCATGATCGCCGCTGTATCCGGATATTCCGATACGGCGTAGCGAATGAAATCGAGCCCTGACTCCCCGGGCATGTCTATATCGCAAAGGATCAAATCAAAACGCCGATCCTTTAAATTTTCACGGGCCTCTGATGCGCTGGCGCCAAGGATGCAATCATGGCCATCCGATTCAAGTATCTGTCCGATGAGCCCCCGGATCGGTTCCTCATCATCAATAATCAAGATATGTGTCACTGTGTTTCACCATCGGGGGCCTTTTTATCCAACACCCTGCGGACAATTTTGGCCATTTCGCCAAGGTCAACAGGTTTCATGACAAATTCTCGAATCCCTGTGCCCCTGGCCTTGTCATGGGTGACCATCTCACTGAATCCTGAGCAAAGAATAATGGGGAGGTCGGCTCGGATTTGAAGTAGTTTTCCGGCAAGCTCAAGGCCAGTCATGTTCGGCATGGTCATATCGGTAACCACAAGGTCGAAATTCTGTGGCTGTGCCCTGAAGATTTCCAGTGCCTCGATGCTATTCGTCTTAGTTGTTACTGTATAACCCAAAGGCTTGAGCATATGCTCGCCAAGATCTGCCAGGATGTGCTCATCGTCTACAAAAAGCACTCGCTCGTTTCCCCTGGGAAGCGAAGTGATAAGGCCAATGTCCTGGGAACCCTCTTCCACAATGCTGGGGAGAAATATATTGAAAGTTGCTCCTCTGTTATGCTCACTATACACAGTGAGCGTTCCTCCGTGGTTTTTAACTATTCCGTTAACCACTGTAAGCCCTATACCGGGTCCCTTTTCTCCTGCTTTTGATGTAAAACCGGGATCTAAGATCTTCTGGATAGTTGAGCGGGATATTCCATGCCCGGTGTCGCTTACCGTTAGTTTTACATAGGGTCCAGGCTTTAAGCCCTGGTGCTGATCTGTGAAGCGAGAATCAAGCTCAATGTCGGACAGGATTACCTCCAGTATGCCTCCCTTCTCATGCATGCTGCGGGCCGCGTTAGTGCATAGATTCACCAACATTTGATGGATCTGGGTCGGGTCGGCCATAACCTTTCCGGAGTCGTTTTTGATATCCTGGCGGATCTCAATGGTGGTGGGCAGGGCCGCCCTGAGCATCTTGAGGGCCTCCTTTACTACAAGACTGACTTGCAACGGTTTTTTGTCCTGATCGGTTTGCCGGCTGAAAGTGAGCAATTGCTTCACCAGATCTCGTGCCCGATAACCTGCCTTGAGAACTGCCTCCAAATTCGTATGTATTGGGGTCTCCTGTTGGGTGCGGCCCATTGCTATCTCAGTGTAACCAAGGATGGCAGTGAGAATATTGTTGAAGTCGTGGGCAATGCCTCCTGTGAGCGTACTGATGGCCTCGTTCTTTTGTGTTCGTCGAAGTAAGGTTTCAAGTTTTTCCTTTTCTTTGCGCAAAAGATCTTCTGCTTTTTTCATTCGTAGCGAGGCATTGATTTGCGCGACCACTACATTTTCATCAATGGACTTATCAAGAAAAGAGTTAGCGCCAAGCTCTAATCCTTTAGCATGACTTTTGGAATCTATGGTTCCACCCGCAAGTATGATAGGGATATCTTTTGTGTTTTCATCGGATTTAAGCCTCTTTATTACATCAAATCCTTCTATTTCAGGTATCTCGATATCAAGGAGAATCGTATCTGGAAACTCGGCCCTTGCCTTTTCAATACCTTCGCTTCCTGACTGTGCTGTTGTCACGACACAATCGGGCATGACATTATTCAATAATGCGGCGAGGCCAGTGAAATTCTCCTGTTCATTGTAAATAGCTAAGATTTTTGACATTGTTTCCTGTAATAGTTAGATGTGATAGGTAGGTAGAATACCTTAATAAGTCGAGGCAGTGACTCCTGAACGTGGGCTCTTTACTCCTGCTTCAGACTTTTTCGTAACTTCTCAATAAGTGCAGGCATTCCGACTTCTTCCCCCTTTTTCAAAGGGGGATTGAGGGGGATTTTTCTAATTCAGCCCGGATTTATTGAGAATTTACATTTTTTTTGGTGAAAATTACGTAACTTCTCAATTAAGTTAGGTTGGAGTTTATCCCTGGCCTAGACCTGATTCGCAATGCATATGTTCTATAACTTCAGCTTTTAAAAATTTGCAGCGTAAATAGCTGCGGCCCGGGAGGGCGCACCTCCCGATCCGGGCCCGGTCGCGGGAGGGGGCGGGCGGGCCGTAAGGATTTTATAAAAGGCT
>JAUWMY010000382.1 GCA_030612945.1 Desulfobacteraceae bacterium | reverse complement strand
GACTTCGGGATCCCCAGGATCAATCTGCTCCCCATGCGCACAAGAAAAAAGGTAACTCAGTGCGAATACCAACAAAAGTCCTAATTTAGACCTTGAATTTAAACTGGTCATGATGTGCCCCCTAATGCCCCGTCTCAAAAGCTTAGTGCCCTAAAATGGCAACATGAAATATTCGTATAGACTCATACATTTCACCCATCTGTGGAGGACGGGAAAATCCGAAATCCGAATATCGAAACTCGAAACAAATACAAATGACAAAAATATCAATGACCAAAACGAGAAATGATAAATACTTTAGACAGGATTACAGGATTGACCTGATTTCATAAAAAAAGAACCAATGCAGAGCCTGTATCTCATAAATTGGTTTCCTGGAAATAGCTTTTCATGTAACCTCTCAAAAAGTTGGGGCAAATCCGCTGGTGTAGGGCGGCTCCCGCCAAATATAGGCGGGATTATATGCCACCGTTATTGGCGGTGTACCCGCCAGACAAACGGCGGACAAGTAAAACCCCGCCGTACAAGAAACAAACCCGAATTTGTTGAGAACTTACCTTTTAATTATGTAATTATACGTTTTTACAGGATTTGAGCGCTTCTGATTAACAGGAAATAAAAATATCTTGTTTATCCTGTTATCCTGTCAAAAAAAATGATCCGTTTGAAAGAAAAGAGTATATGCACCCTTTTCAACTGCCCTCCATTTCATCTGGAGGAAGTTTTATACGCTTGAACACCAAGTCATTCATGCGTTGGGGGGTAACCACCCGCTGAGAGATCAGTTCTTTGACACCGGTTTTGAATGCCTCTTCATCGTGGAACGGGTGGGTGCCCTCCACAACTTTGAGGTCGGGATATCCCTTGCGGATTGTTTCAATAAATGCATCTTTAAAGGGACATAGTTGAACGAGGCAGGAACTCAGATGGATTGAGTCAATGCCGTAATCCACTAATGCCTGTACCTTTTGCCATATGCGGTCTGTTCCCACAGCTGTGGGGCAACCGCCGCAATGGATAATGCCTACCAGGTCCAGAGGCTCTTCCTCGGGATAGTCCTTGAATGAACCCTGCCTGCTGCGTAGATTTCCCAGACAACCAATCATGACACAGTTCATCTCATTTGTAACGCTTTCGCATGCCAGTATTCCTACCTTGGGCATATTATTTCTCCTTATGTCAACCAGCGTTTCCTTCGTTTATAAAACTTCACATCCCGGTAGCTTCTCTTTGTGCCCATCTCGGTCAATCCCAGATAGAACATCTTAATATCTTCGTTCTCCCTGAGCTTGTCCACAGTATCGTCCAGAACGATTTTACCGTTTTCCATGACATAGCCGTGCTCAGCAATGGAAAGGGCCAGATGTGCATTCTGCTCCACTAACAGGATGGTAATTTTCTGTTCTTGGTTTAACTGCCTAAGGATGTTAAAGATTTCGGCCACTAATATGGGGCTAAGTCCAAGGGAGGGCTCATCCAGCATCATTAGACGTGTGCGGGCCATTAGCGCCCGGCCGATAACAAGCATTTGCTGCTCCCCGCCGGACAGGTATCCGGCCAAATTGTTTTGTCGCGCCTTTAGATATGGGAAATAATGCAATACTGTATCGTAACGTTCTTTGATTTCTCTTCTGCTTTTTCTGGTTCGAGTTGCAGCGATCAGGTTTTCATAAACAGTCAGGTTTTCAAAAACGCACCGCCCCTCCATAACCTGGAAAATGCCGAGCCGGACAATGTCCTCCGCATCTTTATCATTAATGCGCTGGCCCAAAAACTCGATAGTGCCGTCCGTCACTTCTCCTTCTTCCACTTTTAAAAGACCCGAGATGGCTTTTAGTGTAGTGGTCTTCCCGGCTCCGTTTGCACCAAGGAGTGCAACGATCTGGCCCTCGTTAACCTCAAGGGATAGGCCCTTCAGAACGAGGATAACATCGTCATAAATTACTTCAATATTGTTTACACTGAGCATGCAAGCGCCTTAGGATTGCCTATTTTCGATTGAATATTTATCCGCCGTCAGTCTGGCGGATTGACGATTTAAGGAATACTTCCAAATTTGATAACATTGCAAAAAGTTGTCTCATTAAAATGGCGCTGTGTAGTGACCTACTATAGTAAATCCATAACTTTAGATCATTTTAGTCACTTTAGCTCACTTTAGAAACTTTTTTTATTTTTTCCTGTAACACAAAACGCTGCACATTTCCCCCGGCTGTTTTAGGTATCTGGTTAACAAACTCTATCCAGCGGGGGTACTTGTAAGTTGCAATCTTTTCCTTCACAAGGGTTTTAATCTCATCTTTAAGTTTCTCTGACGGGGAATGGCCGGCCCCCAATACAACAAAGGCATAGGGCTTTATGAGTTCGTCCTTATCCTTGTACCCGACCACTGCGCTTTCAGCCACTGCCGGATGCTGGTTAATCGTATTTTCAACCTCCTGAGGCGCCAGCCATCTTCCTCCCACGCGAAGCATATCATCACTTCTGCCGCGGAAGTAATAGAATCCATCTTCATCCACAACATATCGATCCCCGGTGACAAACCACTCGCCCTGCATATTGAATTTTGTCTCTTCCCTCTGGTTCCAATAGGCAGAAGCGATAGAGCCCCCGCTTACCAGAAGGTTGCCGATCTGGCCTGGCGCCACCGGGTTTCCATCGTCATCCAATAATCTGGTGGCATAACCGGGGACCACTTTGCCGGTGCTGCCCGGCCTGACTTCCTCAAATCGATTTGAAAGGAAGATGTGGCAGATTTCAGTTGATCCGGTTCCGTCCAGAACTTCCACGCCAAACTCTTCCTTGAAACGTTCGTATATTTCCGGGGACAGGATCTCGGCAGATGAGATACATGCCCTGAGGCTGGGAATTTCCGGCAGGGCTTTCCCTTCCTTGCGGCAATCTATTTTGTAATCAGCAAGTGCGCCTAAGAGAGTGGGGACGGTAAAGAAAAGAGTGGGGCTAAATTTGACAAGGTCATCATAAACAAGTTCAGGAGTAGGTCGATGGCTGGTAAGGATGGTTGTAGCCCCGACTGCAAAGGGGAAGTAGGCGCCATTTCCAAGGCCATAGGCAAAGAAGAGAAAAGAGGCGAGTGCCCTGTCTTCTTCGGTCATGCCTAACATGCCCCTGGCATAGGCCTCGGAGCAATAGACCATGTGACTGTGGTGATGAATGGCCCCCATCAGCATTTCAGGGTTTCTCCCACTGTAAAGCCAGAAGGCCACGTCGTCGGGTGTCGTCTTTGCTGTCTCAAATTCTGTGTCAGCCATACCCATAAGTTGATCAAAGGAAAGATGGCCGTGATCCTGCCCTCCAACTACCACAATTTTTATTGGAAAAAGGATCTGATCAAGAATCTTTTCAATCTCAGGCAGAAAGATTGAATCCACTATGAGCACCCGGGCGCGGCTGTCATTGATTACATGGAGAAAGTCCGGGGACTTCATCAGGATATTGGTCGGTATGGGTACTGCTCCCAATTTGATGGCCCCGTAAAAGCAGAAAATCATTTCAGGCGAGTCCCGGAGTAGAAGCATTACACGACTTTCCATTCTGACGTCCAGGCCTGCCAGCATATTAGCCGCCTGGTTGACCT
>JAUWMY010000566.1 GCA_030612945.1 Desulfobacteraceae bacterium | reverse complement strand
GAATTCCGTTAATCGTTAAAATCGTAGGCGTGTCAACCACCTTTGACGCTGAACGGATGACCGACGGAAAAGCATTTATGCAGGCCATGTCGAACGAACTTACGGAGATGGTTATAAGGGTCAAGAATATCCAGGAACTCTTCTAGTCAACTACCATCTCTAAAAGGGGAGGCTCGAACGGTGACCCTAAAAGAGTCCAAAGATGTAAATAAAATGAATTCGAATGACAAATGCTAAAAAAGATGTGTCCACCCATTAATTCAAACGCAGCCTACACTGGTGAAAATGCACAATGGGAAAAAGATAAATAACTGATCGTTTTGGAAAACATTTTGACATTGGGGTTTTAGATTTGATTTGATATTTGGATTTTGTCATTTGAACTTTATTCCCTGAGTCAGGAAAGGCTAAGCTCTTCAATTGCATTTTCTATCTTAGAAAGATCTTCTGCAGGAGAAAGAGCTCCAACACGGACTCTCAACTTGTTTGGAGACAAAAAACGAAACCTCTGAGGTTCATTATTCACCAGCTCCACCAGCCTTTTGGGTTCCCTCTTACGATCCGGTGAAATGGTTACTGCAAGCCAATCACTTCCCACATCCAGTCTACTGATGCCGGTATTTTTTAAAAGCAGCCGCAAAGACATTAAAGAAAGAAGATTACGCACCTCCTGTGGTGGAGGGCCGAAACGATCACGAATTTCTTCGGACATGGTCTCTAGTTCAGTTTTTTGGCTAAGATTTGACAACCTGCGATATAAATTGAGCCTCACGTCTGTGTCCATCACATAATCTCCCGGCAGGTAAGCGGGCATATCCACATTGATTTCCGGGTTAATATCTTCCTGCCATTCATCGCCTTTGAGTTCAGCGGTGGCGCGCTCAATTAATTTTAAATAGAGTTCATAACCGACTGCTGAGATATGCCCTGCCTGCGCAAAACCCAGGACATTGCCGCCGCCCCTGATCTTCAGATCATGCATGGCAAGGTGAAGCCCCGCACCGAGGTGGGAAAAGTCCATAAGGGCCTTCAACCGTTTTTCTGCATCTCTCGGCAGGACAGAACCCCTTGAGATTAGTAAATAGGCATAAGCCTTTTCTTTGGATCTGCCAACTCTGCCCCTTAATTGATATATCTGGGCCAAACCGAGGCGGTCAACCTCATTGATGAGAATGGTATTGGCCGATGGAATATCAAGGCCTGATTCTATGATGGTCGTGCACACCAGCACATCTATCTCCTTATTGATAAAGCGCATCATGGTGTTTTCCAGTGCCCTTGCCGTCATCTGGCCATGGCCAATGGCAATGCGGGCTTCAGGAACAAGTTTACTTAACCGGTCTGCCATGTAATCAATGGTCTGCACTTTATTATGGACAAAAAAAACCTGTCCTTTTCTTTCCAATTCAAAACGCAAGCTACGGGCTATGAGTGCTTCATCGTATGGGGAAAGATATGTCTCGATGGCAAGCCTGTCTTCAGGAGGCGTTTCAATAATGCTCAGGTCTCGAAC
>JAUWMY010000460.1 GCA_030612945.1 Desulfobacteraceae bacterium | reverse complement strand
TAATTCCTAAATGCCTTAATTCCTAAATCCATGTGAAAAGGATTTTTTACATGGGCATCAATTATGTTTTTAAACCATTTCCTCTTCAAAAACAAGCTTTCCCGTTCTGAAACGGTCATAGGAAAAGCAAGAAAGGTCAATTGTCTGGTATTCTCCAAATTGGATTAGCTCCGAGAGGCACTTTCCTATGGCCGGGGCTTGCTGCAGGCCATGACCGCTGAAACCGACGGCACCGTAAAGCCCCGCGATATCGCCAAAATGACCGACGATCGCATTTCCATCCAGTCTATTCATGGCATAATGCCCGGCCCAACCCCTGATCAACTTGGCGGTATCAAATGCGGGAACCCGTTCGGCCACTTGAGGCCACACAACGTCCATGTAGTGATCTCGATCCCACTCAAAGTTAAAACCCACCGGCTCATCAGGGATTGATTTACCTGTTAATATGGTCTTACCGGATTCATGGCGAAAATATAAAAGCCCATCCGTATCGATCACAAGCGGCAGATCATAGTCAAATTTTATTTTAGGATCAAATACATATGCCATTTTTCTTACAGGATCTACTGGCAAGTCTATTCCCGCCATCTTTCCTACGATAGACGCACTGGGTCCGGCAGCATTGATGACAATTTCGCATGGTATTTGGGCGCCCTTACTGGTTTTAACAGACTCAATTTTTTTCCTTTTTACCTCTATGCCCGTTACTTCATCATATAGATATTCTACTCCCAGTTCCTTGCCTTTCTTTTTATATCCCTGCATGGCCCCGTATGGGTCAAGAGACCCATCACGAGAACCAAAGGCACCTCCCCCGCAAGGTCAGCGGTCTCCATGTGGGGAATCAGTTTTTTGATTTCATCAATGGAGAGCAAAGACACCTTTGCGCCCAGGCTTTTTTGCGTCTCATAATTTTTCCGGATCATTGGCCAATTCTTTTCATTGGCAAGGAACAGATACCCATGCTGTTTGAATTCTGCATGGGCCTTTTCTCCGTCAACCTCCATTAAATCATCAAAGTTTTCAAAGATGCCTATACTGTATTGAGATATTTTTATGTTCTCAGGAAGGCTGAACTGCTCTCGCACACCACCGGCGCTCAGGGTTGTAGACGCAAATTCGTAAGTGGGGTCTTTCTCAATGACCAGAATGCTGCCATCGAATCCATCGTGCATTAGGTTGTAGGAGATACTCGTCCCAATAATGCCACCCCCTATTATCACAATATCGTAAGATTTTTTCAAAGAAGTCTCCTTTAGAAACTTGTGTAAACAAGTCCACTAATTCTCTCGAAGTGATGATCTGTTGCAATAAGTTCTGCGCCGTGTTCCATGGTTTGTGCATCAATCCATATGTCATTGGTGGGGATTGGAGTTCCCTGCTGCTTAAGCAGCGCAGCCATTTTTGAATAACGGTCTGAAGTGTTTTTTCCAATTTGTACCAGCTCTACAGCTTCATGGCAAAAATCGCCTGGCACCAAGAAGTATAGAGAACCACGCTGGTTTTCATCCGCCAATGAGGCACTTTCTGATATTCTTCCACTGACTATTCTTCACCCAGGAATATTTCTCAAAATACAGCTTGTCGCTTGAGTAAAACGTTCCCTTTTTCTTACGCTTGAGAATCTTCTCAAACTGCCCCGGTCCACCATTATACATCGCGTAAACGATTCTGGCTAAGGCGTCGTTATTCAGGGTCTTTCCTCCCTTCATTTTCTTTATTCTATCCAAGGTGTACTTTTTTAAATAAAGCTCGATAATTTCACAACCTGCTGCAGCGTTGTATCGTATGTTCCACCGCAGGTGGTGCCGGTCGTACATGCCTCGCCAAATGCGTTCGTTTACCTGCATCAAACCCACGGAGGTGCGGTTGTAGGACAGAAGATAAGTCACTTTCCTCTTCCTCACCCTAAATTGTCTGAAACAGCTTTCCTGCCAAGCAGTGGAGAGGACGATCAGCCGATAGAGATCGTGGTATTTTTCCTCGATCTTACTGTCATTCAAAGCACCATCAGAGGCTTCCTCAAGGAGAGCTTTAATACGCTCAACGTACGTTTCGAATTTTTTCTTCGAGAAGACCCACGGTTTAATGTCCTTGAACGTGATCGTCGACTTATCCGCTTTTGCCCAAGCCGGCTTACACATAAAGGACATTATCAGCTTCTTAAAACTGGAATCATCATCTTCATTGAAATCGATTTCTTCTCCCCCAATCTCCAATTCCTCCATATTGGTGACGGGACCTGATGCTTCCGGCGGTGCACCAAGGCCAAGGACCCTCCTAAGTTCTGGATTCACGCCAAGACGGTAATCCAGGATCAATGATTTATCTTCCGCTAACAACCGTGCCAGACGGACTAAGCCATTACGGCTGATCTCAATTCCCATGGCGGGGCTGATTTTATCTAAAGCCGATAAAGCGTCGGCGGCTGTAAAAAAAGCCAGGTAGCCGAAGAGAGGACTGGAGGGGTCATCTCCCAGTTGATTCCTGAAAATGGGTGACAATTTTTCCCATGCCGATATGAATTGCTCCCTGACAAAATCCCTTTCCGCAGTTCCATCCAACAAGTCCGTGACAAATCGATGCCGGGTTTCCAGCAGTATATCCAGAAGAATCTGACGATCAGCTTCAGATAAAGACTCTTTTGAGAGAGAAGTAATTATATGCACTAAAAAAGAGTCCCACGCTTCCCAGGTATCAATAAATACTTCCAATTTCTCTGTGGATATCCGCTCTTGTTCAATGTCTTTATCCTCTTCATAGATTTCCTCAACCTCCATAAGAATACCGATCTGTAATGCTCCGGGAGTTGTATCAATTTTCCCCGGCCTCATACTTTCCAACATTCTTTGCACATGGACTTGGAAATCAACGGGAAGTAGTTCCACTAAGATCAGCAATTCCCGCCCGGTCTGTGAAGCCCCTAAAATAGGGGAATGTGGAATGTGATTTTCGTAAACATTCTTGTCAGATTAGACCGGAAATCATCCTAATTGGCAAATTATTTTTCCAAAAGAGGACTCGTTATATAGCTC
>JAUWMY010000207.1 GCA_030612945.1 Desulfobacteraceae bacterium | reverse complement strand
TGATCGTTTTGGAAAACATTTTGACATTGGGGTTTTGGATTTGATTTGACATTTGGATTTTGTCATTTGAAATTTATCCCATAGGGCATAACAAATAACTACCTAACACGCATAGCAGGGCTGGGACCTTATTCCTTTACGTTACTTTTGGAAAGGCGCTGAATCAGGTTCTTGGCAAAGCTCTTTAAGAAGAGCAACTGTACGGTTTCAGAAGATCTGTCCAGCAGGGTAGCACTTATTTCCATTAGAATGCAGTCTGTTTCAGCCAAAACTGTTGCTGCCCGTACCTGACCACTTAAATAGGCCATCTCCCCAAAGCATTCACCCCTGGAGATCACAGCTATATTCTTATTATTTTTCTGAACCACCGCCTTACCACTGAGGAGAATGAAAAATGAATCTTTAATTTCCCCTTCCGCCACCATTGCTTCGCCTCTTGGGACCTTGAACACACTGCTTGATTTCAAGACCTCTTTGACCTGATCTTTAGTAAAATTCTCGAAAAAAGACACGCTATTTACGTAGTCAAAAACATCTTCAGCTTTGGTGCTTTTAGTGGTCTCCCGTAGTCCTCTCAGAGCCACCCTCAGATCGTAGGCAAAATCCTCACAAGTCTGATAACGCTGGTCGGGATCCTTAGCAAGAGCCTTTTTGGTTATCTTGATCAATATTTCAGGTAATTCGGGGCGGATCTTTTCCATAGGAATCGGTTCTTCCTTGATAACCTTATACATAATAGAAAGATAATCCATTCCCAGGAATGCCATTCGCCCGGTAAGAAGCTCATACAAGACACAGCCCAGGGAGAAGATATCGGTTCTGTTTTCCACGGGCTTTTGTCTTATCTGTTCCGGAGACATATAACTGGGCGATCCAACAATACCTTTTGAAGCTATCTGTTCCGATTTAATCTGGGCTATACCAAAATCAGTTATTTTAATATGTCCTGATTTTTTGAGCATTATATTGAGCGGTTTAATATCTCTATGAATCACTCCCATTTTGTGAGCATGATCAAGTGCCTTGCATGCAATAAACATGATCTCCACAACGTTGGTCACGGGTAATAGCTGGTTCTTCTTGCAAAATGTTTTAAGCGTGGGGCCATCAATATATTCCATTGCCATGTAGCAAAAATCTTTATGCATGCCAGCATCGTAAATGGAGACGATATTGGGATGCATAAGTCTTCCAGCCGACTGGGCCTCGATAAAGAATCTCTCGCGATATCTCTCAGCCTTTTCTTTGCCGACATCAGCAGCAGGTCGGGAAATCTTAATACCCACATTTCTTTTAATATAGGGGTCCCTGCCGAGATAAACCAAACCCATGCTGCCCTGCCCTATTTGACTTACGATCTCATATCGTCCAATTGTCTTTATGTCTGAAAGATCGGTAAGAAATTGGGTATCAACAGGGCCGGTTCCTTCGCCTTTTCCCCGAAACTTAGTTTTCAACCAACTGGTCAAAGGATGTTCTTTGGCCTTTGGCTTGCTCTTTTTTCCCTTATCTGCCAAACTGGGTTCCTTATATTTGTATCAAAATTGAACATTTTGAAACTGCCCCTGAATTATACACTTTAAAACCTTTTTTTTCAACTTATGGAAAAGAATTATCGTATCAAGAAACGCGCAAATGATTTTTCTCAAAACCAGGCTTTGGAGCCGTTGAAAAAAGCACGAGATGAGGCTGATACCAGCAGGACAGATATCAAAAGGGCCCGCAAAAGGGCAGCGATCTCGATCTGCCTCAACTTCATACTGGCCTTTGGCAAAGGCCTGGCTGGCATATTGTCCGGTTCTTCAGCACTTTTGGGAGACGCGATCCATTCGGCCACAGATATAATCGGCTCTACGGCAACCTTTTTTGGCCTGTGGCTGGCCGGCAAGCAGCACCCTTCCTTTCCCTATGGGCTCTATAAAGCTGAGACTGTAGCCACCCTGGTTACCTCTATGGCCGTTATTGTGGCAGGCTACGAGATCGCCCGCAGGGCACTTCTGGGGCCCGATACCTTGCCGGATGTGAAAGTGGCCCTGCCGGTGGCCGTGGCATCTCTGGTTATCACACTGGCCTTTGGCCTTTACCAGCTTCGCTCCGGAAGGAGGCTTCATTCCATTGCCCTGGAGGCCGATGCTCGAGACTATCTTGCAGACGGACTCTCCACGGCCGTGGTTGTTGTGAGCTTGATAGGCGCCTACTTTGGTTTGCGCTTAGACCGATGGGCTGCCGGGGCGGTTTCAGTCTTTGTTTTCTGGTCGGGTGGGCAGTTGCTCTTGCGTGCAGTGCGTGACCTGATGGATGAGGCCATTGATAGAGAGACTGAAAGAGAGATCATAGGGCTTGTTGAATCTCATGCACGGGTTGAACATGTGCTGAGATGCCTGAGCCGCACAGCCGGCGGTCGTTTTATATTGGATCTTGATGTGGTCATACGGTCTCATTCTCAAGAGCTGGCAGATAAGATCGCCCATTTACTGGAAAACGAAATCTATCAGCATTTTCCCCGTGTGGTTATGGTTAGTGTCAAACCCCATAGTCGCCAATCAACTCACTTCCGCAGGTTGACACCGGTCAAAGAGCCCGGAGGGCCCATCGAGCCCCACCTTGCCCGAGCACCCTGGTTTCTGGTAGAGACCGTGGACCGCAAAAGCCACGAAACTATTGGCCAGGAATACGTTCAAAGTCCTCACTGGCAAGAGGAGACAAAAAAAGGCCTGCTTGTGGGGCGCTGGCTACTGGGCCTTAAACCCGATCAGGTAGTAGTCGCGGAAATAAAGGAAGGTACGGCTGCAGTCTTGCTCAAGGAAGCTGGTGTTGAGCTTATTCTGGCCAAGGATTCGGCCAGCACAGAACAGGACAATTATGGACTAAAATCATCGAGTTAAGCATTTTTTCGGCTTTACCGTGCCAACCGGTAGTTTTCTTTTGACAGCCCTAAAGGGGTATGGTAAACGGAGTTCGGTAAATTTGATTTTACAGTTTGGAGGTGCGTAATGTTTGAAATTTTGAAACGCCAGGAGATGGCCGATGGCACTGTCGTCCTGAATGAGATCAGCGCGCCCCTGATCGCCAAAAAGGCGAAACCGGGGCAATTTGTCATCTTGAAAGCCAATGAAACCGGGGAGCGCATTCCACTCACCATGGCTGAAGCAGACCCCAAAAAGGGCATCATTACAATTATATATCAGATTGTCGGAAAAAGCACGGCCCTGTTCAAATCCCTTCAGGTGGGGGATAAGTTCCAGGATATAATAGGCCCTTTGGGCAAACCCACTCACCTTGAGAAAATGGGAACCGTGGTCTGTGTGGGAGGAGGTACGGGCGTTGCCGTCATGCATCCCATTACGCGTGGACTCAAGGAGGTCGGCAACAATGTAATTGCCATTATTGGCGCAAGGACCAAGGATCTTCTGATCCTGGAGGACAAAATGGCAGCAGCCTCCCACGAATTGCATGTGTGCACGGATGACGGATCTTACGGCCATCACGGGTTCGTGACCGATGTGCTCAAGGAGGTCCTGGAGAAGGAAGATGTAAAACTCGTGGTGGGAATCGGGCCTGTGCCAATGATGAAATTCGTGTGCAAAGTTACTGAACAATTCAAGGTCAAAACCCTTGTTAGCCTTAATGCCATAATGGTGGACGGGACCGGTATGTGTGGTTGCTGCCGTGTAAGTGTAGGCGGAAAGACCCAGTTTGCCTGTGTGGATGGCCCTGAATTTGACGGGCATGACGTTGACTTTGAAGAGTTGATGCAGCGCCTTCAGGCCTATACGGCGGAAGAGGCCGCTGCCTATGGCAAATATAAGGGCGAATGTAAGCTGGCTTAGGAGGAGGATAGTATGGCAGAAAAAAAAGTTAAAAAAGAAAAAATTCCCAGACAACCAATGCCGGAACAGGAGCCTGACGTTAGAAGACGGAATTTTAAGGAGGTTCCGCTCGGGTATTCCAAGGAATTGGCTATGAAGGAGGCTGAAAGATGCATTCAATGCAAGAAGCCCACATGTGTTTCAGGATGCCCGGTATCTATTGATATCCCAGCATTTATAAAACTCATCAAGGAAGGTGAATTCACCAAATCCGTTCGCAAAATATGGGAGAAAAACGGCCTTCCGGCTGTGTGCGGCAGGGTTTGTCCGCAAGAAGACCAATGTGAGGGCGTATGTATCCTCGCCAAGAAAGGAGAACCGGTAGCCATTGGTAATCTGGAGCGTTTTGTTGCCGATCTTGAGCGCGAGCAAGGTAGTGGGGAACTGCCCCCAAAGGCCAAGCCCACCGGAAAACGGGTGGCTGTAGTAGGATCCGGTCCATCAGGGTTGACCGTAGCCGGAGACCTGACTCTCAAGGGCCATGACGTGACAATATTCGAGGCCTTTCACAAGCCCGGTGGTGTCCTTGTCTATGGTATTCCCGAATTCAGACTTCCCAAAGAGATTGTTTTTTCAGAAGTGAATTTTCTTGAAAGGCTTGGCGCAAAACTGGAATGTAATACAGTAGTAGGGCGGATCGTATCCATAGATGAACTTCTTGAACAGGGCTATGATGCCGTCTACATCGGAGTTGGCGCCGGGCTGCCGCGTTTTATGAACATACCGGGTGAAAACCTCATAGGTATTTACTCAGCCAATGAGTACCTGACCAGATCCAATCTTATGAAGGCGTATCTATTTCCCGAATATGACACCCCCATTGCCAAGGGCAAAAACGTCGCCGTGTTCGGGGCCGGAAATGTAGCTATGGATTCGGCGCGAACCGCCATGCGTCTGGGTGCAGACGTGGTGCGAATCGTTTACCGTCGTTCCCGTGAGGAAATGCCTGCTCGAGCCGCTGAAATCCATCATGCAGGAGAGGAAGGCATTGAATTCTACCTCCTGACCGCACCGACCAAGTTCATAGGAGATGAAAATGGCCGCATAACGGGAATGGAGTGCCTTAAGATGGAATTGGGGGAGCCGGATGAATCAGGACGGCGCCGTCCGGTACCTATCAAGGGCTCTGAATTTCAATTAGAATGTGACATGGCTGTTATTGCGGTAGGCGCAGGGTCCAATCCCCTTTTGACCCAGTCCACCGAAGGGTTGGAACTAAACAGGTGGGGTTATGTCATTACCGACCCTGAGACAGGCAAGACCACCAAAAAAGGTGTCTGGGCCGGTGGAGATATTGTAACCGGTTCAGCAACGGTAATTCTGGCCATGGGTGCAGGGAGAGCTGCCTCCGACTCAATACATCAGTACCTCACATGGGGGTGGTAATAAAGCCCTCTTTGTAACCTATAATAGACAGTTTACGGAATAGGGGAGATTCTATATCGCCCCTATTTCTATTTATTAGCAACGGGTTGTGCTCCTGCCTTTCAGTTTAGCTCTTCGTATATTTCCACTCAAACGGGATGCCCTGTTTCCTATATAACGCTCATAATTCTGAGATACAGTGGCTTTGGTCTAACCTAACCCGGATAAACCGGAATTGAGGAATTGCGAATTGAGGAATTG
>JAUWMY010000071.1 GCA_030612945.1 Desulfobacteraceae bacterium | reverse complement strand
TCAAATGATGAAACCACAAAAAGGCCAGACAATTGAACTGGACATCGAAAAGATGGCGTATGGAGGCCGGGGAATAGGCCGGGTTGATGGGTTTGTGATCTTTCTGAGGGGTGTAGCCCCTGGTGACAGGGTGCAGGCCAGGGTTTACAAAAAGAAGAAGGCCTATGGCGAAGCAAGCCTGGTAGAATTGATTACACCTTCACCTGAGCGAGTACAGGCCCCGTGTCCTTACAGCGGCTATTGCGGAGGCTGCCAGTGGCAGCACATACAATATGCAGCCCAGCTTTCTTACAAGAAAGAACAGGTGGAAGAAGCCGTTGAACACATTGGGGGGCTCAAAGATGTGAAGGTCCGCGATGTGCTGCCTTCTGAAGAGGTATTCGCTTATCGCAATAAGATGGAATTTTCCTTTTCTGACCGCCGGTGGTTCCTCCCCCATGAATTGGATAAACGAGCAGTTGAAGGGAATTTTGCATTAGGACTTCATGTTCCCGGGACATATCAAAAGGTTATTGATGTGGAAGCCTGTCTACTTCAGCAGGAAACCGGTAACAGGATACTGAGAGAGGTCAAAAAATATGTAAAAAAAAGCGGAATACCCGTCTATGGCCTGAAAAGTCATGAGGGATTCTGGCGCTTTCTGACCATTCGATATTCCAGGGCATTTGATGAATGGATGGTAAATCTGGTTACATCAGAGGAACTGCAGGAAGTAGTCCGCCCCCTGGCTGATGAGCTGTCACAGCGAATCGCCAACATCAAAACAGTGGTAAATAACATCACCGGAAGGAAGGCCTCCATTGCCGTTGGGGAGCGGGAAGTCATCCTTAAAGGCGAAGGATATATCAGGGACAAGATCGGGCCATACACCTTCCAAATATCCTCAAACTCATTTTTCCAGACCAATTCCCTGGCCGCCAGGCAGCTTTATGAGACAGCAGCCGACTATGCCGAGCTCAAGGGCAGCGATACAGTGCTGGATCTGTACAGCGGAACCGGCACAATCCCCATCTTTCTGGCAAACAGGGTACAGGCGGTTACTGGTATTGAAATCAGCGAAAGTGCCGTGCTGGATGCCCGGAACAACTGCAAAGACAATGGCATAGATAACTGCCGGTTTATTATTGGGGATATTCGAGAAAGACTCTCCGCCATAACCTACACACCAGATGTCCTTATCATTGACCCACCGCGGGCAGGGATGCATAAGCATGTGTTAGCCCGGATACTGGCATTATCCCCTGAAAAGATCATTTATATCTCATGTAACCCTACCACAATGGCAAGGGACATCGCCCAGATGATAGAGAAATATGAGTTGATTGAAATACAACCCGTAGACATGTTCCCTCACACCTATCATATCGAGGCTGTTGCAAAATTATGTCTGCGGAAATAAGGAGTTCAAACCTCGTTAAGTGGTTAAGTAGTTGAGTTGCCCGCCGTCCCGAGACCGGGACGGGATCGGGAGGTGCGACATAACTCAAAGACGGTGATATCACCTAATGGTTCAAGATTAAAGCAATTTTGCATGGGGCAGTCTAAAACAGGTCTGGGCCAGGGTTAAGTTGTTGTTATAATGATCATATATATTATTTACTTGAAAATTGGACATTCGGTGTTTTAAAAGTTATAAAATATAGAAATCATATTAATTATTTTCCTACTCAACCACTTAACTACTCAACGAGATCTAAAACTAAACCAGATGCTTAATAAAGATCAAATTGCAAAAATAGTGGCCTTTGCAAAGGCGCAGCCTATGATTTCGGCTATATATCTTTTTGGCTCACACGCATCAGAACATGATAGGCCAAAAAGGGATATTGATTTGGGTGTGTTATTTTCCGATGATGTGGATGGTTTTACAAGGATCAATATGGAGACCGAAATCTCAAATAAACTAAAAAAAGATGTCGATCTTGTTGATATTAAAAGAAGTAGCCCGTTCTTGCGGCACCAGATATATAAATGCGGAAAGGCCCTTTATCATGACAGGAGTGATTTCTCGTTTATATTCAGAGCAAAGTCCATACATGAATATTTGGATACCGACTACTTGAGAAGGAAAAGGAAGGCTACTTTTTATGGTCAATGACGAAATCATTTTAAGAAAAACCCAAAAGCTCAAAGAATATACAAACGAACTTCGGCAGGCAAAAGACATAACTTGGGAAAAATACCAGAAAAATATGCGTGATCGTGCTTTTGTAGAGCGATACATTCATATCGCCATACAGACTGTATTTGATATTGCAAATCACATAATTTCTTACGAGGAATGGAAGGAACCAGATACCTATAGAGAAACCTTTAGCATACTTGCATCACATGGAGTTTTGCCCGACGAAAAGGTCGCCGATTATCAAAACATGGCTTCATTCAGGAACATGTTAGTTCACCATTATGAAAGTGTAGAAAATGAGGTTGTCTTTGGCATTTTTAAAAATAGATTAGGAGACTTTGATCTTTTTCGTGGATTTATTCTCGAATATTTGAAAAAAGTAAAAAAAGATTGACAAATTGTATAATATGCATAGGATACAAAGATTGGAGAGCAAAAACTCTGTGCCTTAAACTGACGGAAGGTCATGGTCAGCCATATGGGCACAGGTCTACACAGCAAAGGGGGTGATCAGACATGGCTGGAAGTTATCAAAGTTTTTTATTTTCAATATGGTCTTTCGGCCTGATAGAGCAAGTATACCCCTTACAATATCATGAGTGCTTTCAAACCCTTAAACTTTTCAAGAGGTGAGACTTAATTCTCAACTGTTAGTGGACTAATTCACGCTTAAGACAAGAATTATTTGTTTGGGTGAGAAAAAGCATCTCATATTGGTTTAGAGATGCTTTTTTATTTTCATTAAACCACGGTAAGTTCTCATTAAATCAGGGTTATATCAAAAAAACCCCCCTTGGCCCAGACTTGGCCTTGATACATTGTGAGAGAGGCTGGTCGAGCATAACTGCTTCGCCATGTTATGACATATGCCCACAAGTCGCGCCTCCCGATCCCGTCCCGGTCTCGGGACGGGGAGGGCAGGCCTCAATCCCCCTTTGCAAAAGGGGGAGGCATTCGGAATGCCCGGATTTATTGAGATATTACAAACTACGGAGTAACTTCATTATGAAAGTCATTGTGCACGATAATCAGATAGAAAAGGCCATCAAGGATCTTAAAAGGAAATTAACCAAGGAAGGTTTCTTTTCCGAAATCAAGGAAAGGCGCTTTTATGACAAGCCGAGCGTCCAGAAAAAGAAAAAACAGGCCAAGGCAGCCAAAAGACGTCGTAAAAGAGTCAGAAGGTTTTAAGGTTAGTTACTTTTTCACTTGACAAACATGGGGGTGAAACAGGTAAATTTGCATTAACTTTGGGGCCATTTTCCCATCGACCTCAAACTCACTAAGTCAGGGGCTTATCCAGATGAAAAATCAAGCAAGTTCCTCCCAAAAGACCTCAAAAGTTGGACTTATCTCATTGTTTAACCGATTCATATCCTTTGAAAAAGGTTCCACTTTTCTCCCCCCGTTTTCATTTGGTGTATGGATCTTTTTTCTTGCTGGATTGATCCCGTCCTTAATCGTGGGGTGGATCATCTATCCCATGGTCTTATACTCAAAACAGCCCCAGCCCATGAATTTTAATCATGCCCTTCACCTTAATCCGGAAATAGTAGACGGCATCGAAGGCGACACAGAAACCGAAAGATGTCTGTCTTGCCATGCATTCCGGGAGGATGGCACCTTTGCCGGCATCCCCAAACTAGATAAGTGTATGGAATGCCATGATGACCCCGAATCGCCCCTCGGTGAAACACCTGAAGAGCAGGAATTCTTGACTAAATATGTTGCCGAAGAACGGGAGATACCCTGGCTCTCCTACTACAGGCAACCTGACTGTGTATACTTCTCCCATATCGCCCATGTCAAAATGGGGGATCAGGATTGTGAAACCTGCCACGGAGACCATGGGAAAACCGAAAAACTGCCGGCATACAAGGTCAATCGCATGACCGGGTACAGCATCGACATCTGGGGAAGAAATATTGCAGGGTATAAAACAAATACATGGGATCGCATGAAGATGGATGACTGCGCTGAATGTCATACCGAGAATGATCTCGAAGAGAATAACGCTTGTTTTACCTGCCACAAATAAGCTTAAAACCTTTAAGGGAACACCACAATGGAAATAAATAGAAGACATTTCATTGCATTGATCGTGGGCGGCGCAGCAGGAATAAATGCAACGCCGCTTCCCTGGAAGTCCACGGACGACATTGCCATCTGGACGCAGAACTGGCCCTGGGTACCGGTCCCGCCTACGGGTGAATTTTCCCACGTAAAATCTGTATGCACACTTTGTCCCGGTGGATGCGGCATAGAAGTCCGTAAGGTTGACGACAGGGCAGTAAAAATTGAAGGCCGTACTGATTATCCTGTCAATCCCGGCGGTATTTGTCCTCTGGGCATGGGTGGTCTTCAATTACTTTACAACGAAAGCATACGGTTCACGGGTCCTATGAAACGCGTTGGACCGAGGGGCTCCGGTAAATTCATTGCCATTACCTGGGATGAGGCGTTAAGCACAATTGCCGACCGGATCTCTGATCTGCGCAAACAGGAAAGGCCGGAAGCCCTTGCGGCAATAGACGGAAATCCCACAGGATCCACCATGGCCTCAATGATCGAACGACTGCTCAAGGCTGTAGGAAGCCCCAATTATGTGAGAATTCCATCCGCAGAAGATACCTGCCGGATGACAAATCTCGTCATGCAGGGGACCGAAAACCCTATGGCCTATGACCTTGAGAATGCCGATTACATTCTGAGCTTTGGCAGTGGTCTGCTTGAGGGGTGGGGGGCACCGGGTCGTGTGATGAATGCCTGGGGTCTTTGGCACGAGCACACCGCAAAGAGGACGGTCCGGGTAGTTCAGATTGAATCAAGGGCTTCAAATACCGCATCAAAGGCAGACCAGTGGCTTGCCCCGAAACCCGGGACCGAAGCAGCGCTGGCTTTGGGACTTGCCCACGTGATCATCAAAGATCGTTTGTACAATGCTGATTTTGTGGATGCCTATTCCTTTGGCTTCAATAACTGGGCATCGTCGGATGGAAAAAATCACATGGGTTATAAGGCTATGGTCCTTAACAGCTATTCTCCCGATCAGGTAGCCGAAATCACTGGATTGAGACCGAAAAATATCGTTGATCTGGCCAGGGATTTTGCCGGAGCAAAGACCCCCATTGCCACTTGCGGCAAAGGTAAGGGATACTTAAATGGCAGCCTTTATGAATTCATGGCTGTGCAAAGTCTTAATGCCCTTGTTGGAAACATCAACATGCCAGGTGGTGTGCTTGTAGGCGACCCGCCTCCGTTAAGCCCACTCCCTGAGATCCAAAAAGATGCCATTGCCAGTGAGGGTCTCAAAAAACCTCGCCTCGACCATGCCGGGGGCAGGAGATATCCCTTCAGTAAAAGCCTGATTAGCAATCTTGCACAAACCATTATTAAAAGCCCCAAATCACCTGTTAATACCCTGCTTGTCTTTTCGGCCAACCCTGATTTCACATTGCCCGACGGGGGAGTATTTAGAGAAGCATTGAAAAAAATCCCATTTATTGTGAGTTTCTCGCCCTATCAGGATGAGACCTCCGATATGGCGGATCTCATTCTACCGGACCATACTTCCCCTGAAAAAACGGATGATGGGGGCTGGCCCACCGGACTCCAGTATCCTCTTTACGGAATATCAAAACCTGTGGTTAAACCGGTTTATGCAACAAGGCACAGCGGGGATGTCATCATGCAGCTTGCAAAGCGACTCGGAGGATCTGTGGGATCTTCCTTTCCCTGGAAAAAATATGATGATGTGCTCAAAGAAAGGGCCAAGGGCCTGTTTGACGCTCAAGCGGGGCTGGTGCATTACGATGGCTCCGTCCCGGCGTGGAAACGTCTGCGGGAGAGAGGCAGTGTGACTCCCGATTACAAGACCTTCGACGACATGTGGAAGAAAATTAAGGCTGGGGGTTTGTGGTATTTACCTGTTCACGCCTATAAAAACTGGGAGAGGCTATTTAAGACCCCTACTGGCAAATTTGAGTTTTTCAGCACCCGTATTGAACTGGCTTTTAATGATTATGCACTGAAAATTTCAGAAGAAACTGCACTGAAGAACATGGGAATCGCCGAAAAAGGGGATGCAGTCTTCATGCCCCATTACGAACCAGCACTGTCTGATGCGGACAGATCGGCATATCCACTCCTGATGATGCCATACGAAATGATCAATCTTGCCAGCGGCTGGACCCCGAATCCCCCTTACTTGAACAAGACCATCTTTGATAATCAGCTCAGAAAAGATGAGTCTTTTGCCGAGATAAATCCCAAGACCGCCTCAAAATATAGGCTCAAGGAAGGCGACCGCGTGATCATCAAGTCTCCAACAGGAACAGTTCAGGTGCGCGTTAACCTTTTTGAGGGGGCAATGCCCGGTATTGTATATCTGCCGTTAGGTTTCGGGCACACTGCCTATGATGAGTTTTCACGTGGAAAGGGGGTTAATCCCAATGATATCATCCATGTGGAGAAAGACCCTCTGAGCGGTCATCCAGTGTGGTGGAACACGCCGGTCCAATTGATCAAGGTCTGACGGTCTCGTAAAAAGCACAACTTCTGCGTTGTGCTGCATTTCGTAATCATTCAACGTATGATAAGTACGCTTCATGATTGCAAAATTTGCACGCCTTGAATTTGAACTTTTTACAAAACCGTCTAAATCGGACTTTTTATGAGTTCATCAAGGTCTAGAGACGAGGTAACTTCTCAATGTAAGTTCGGGTGGAGTTTATCCGTAAGGATTTTATAAAAGGCTTACGCCTAAACTCCTAAAGAATATATAGCCACTGTCATTCGCTCAAGGTAATAATCGGGTTATCAGTGCCCGAACTCTTATTGAGAAGTTACGAGACGAGGAAAAACATGGAACAAAAACAAGGTGATACTTATAGGTACGGCATGGTCATTGACCTGGATAAGTGCACAGGATGTGGGACGTGCATGATCGCCTGTGCGGCCGAGAACAACGTGTCTGTCAGACCTGATCAGACAGACAAGGAGCGAACTATCACCTGGATGAAGCTGTATAAAATCACAAATGGCAAGGAATTTCCTAACACAGAGGTGAGCTATTTTCCCAGGCCGTGCATGCACTGCGAGGAAGACGGCAGAGGACATCATCAGCCGTCGTGCGTTTCTGTGTGTGTCGCCACTGCCACAAAACTCGATCATAATACCGGGATCGTCAGCCAGATTTATACTCGCTGCATTGGATGCAGATACTGCCAGGCCGCCTGTCCCTATGGTGCCAGGTATTTTAACTGGTGGGACACATATTTCCCCAAGGGCAAGGGGTTAGAGCGCTATCTGTCTCCGGAGATCTCTCCCCGCATGAGGGGCGTGGTGGAAAAATGTACCTTCTGCCACCATCGTCTCATGAGAGCAAAAACCCAGGCCTATGCCGAAGTTCGCACCGATCTTGAAGAACACGAATACACCACGGCCTGTGCTGAGGCATGTCCAGTCCAGGCCATCACATTCGGAGACCTCAATAATCCTGAACATAAGGTGTCTCAAATGATCAAGAGCCCTTATGCCTTCAGGCTCCTGGAGCGTCTAAACACGAAACCCAAAGTCTATTACATCTCCACCAAAGACTGGGTGCGGAAACTGGCAGACAATTATCTTCCGGGTGAATTTAAGCCTGTCACCAGGGCAACTGGCTAATTGGTTTAGTCGTTGAGCGGTTTTGTGATTTAGCTGTTGATAAGTTAGGGGTTAGTTTTTAGGAGGATAATTTATGGATTCGCCATTATTACCAGAAGGCGTAAAGAGATGTTCCACAACGACCTTCCTATTGTGGACCCTGCCCTGGCTGGCCCTATTGGCCTGGGGTGGTCTATCGGCCTTTCTCTGCCTATGGAAAGGGCTGAATCAAACCAACATGAGCAATGTATTCGCCTTTGCCTTGTGGATTGTATTTGATCTGGCCATTATCGCTCTCGGTGCGGGCGCTTTCTTCACAGGCTTCCTGACCTATATTGTTGGAAAAGGTGAATTGAAGAATGTTATCAATGCCGCTGTGATTATAGGCTTTATTTGCTATTCTGGTGCCATGGGCATGCTTGGTATTGATATTGGCCAGCCCATTCGAGGATGGTTCATCTTCTGGCATGCCAATATCCATTCTATGCTTGTGGAGGTGTCCTTTTGTATCACATGTTACCTTATGGTACTTGGCATCGAGTTCATCCCACTTATCCTTAAAAATAGACAGTTGGACAAAATCCGGGAGCTTCACATATTCGGCCATAGTCTCCACGAAATAATGGCTGTTTTTGCGGCCACCGGCACCTTTTTGTCCTTCTTCCACCAGGGCTCGCTGGGCGGGATGTTCGGAGTATTATACGCAAGACCCTTTGCGGCCAGGGAGGGATTTTATATCTGGCCCTGGACCTTTTTCCTCTTTATCCTGTCCGCAATAGCAGCAGGACCGTGCTTTACAATACTGTGTACCAAACTCGCAGAAAAGATCAGTCGAAAGAAACTTGTTCCCGATAATGCAATCCAGCTCCTGGCAAAAATATCCGCCTGGCTACTTTCTATCTATATGGTCTTAAAAATCGCAGATACCCTGGGTTGGATATATGGAGTTGTTCCCAGGGCCGGGCTCAAATTCATAGACTTTTATCGGGAGGGGCCATATGGCATCTGGTTGGTAGTATGTGAAATATTAATATTTGGAATTATCCCTGCCATTATTCTTTTGGTTCCAAAGGCCAGGCAGCATCAGGGATGGCTAATCACCGCATGTCTTTTGAACTGCACGGGTATTGTCCTCAATCGTTTCGTGTTTATTATTGTCACACTCGCCATACCTGTAATGCCTTTTGACAGATTCTGGAGCTATCTTCCCACATGGCAGGAATGGGGAATTGCCATGGCCGTCATTGGTTACGGATTTCTGCTTTTTTCTGCCGCTTACAGATATCTACCCGTTTTTCCACAAGAAAGGGAGCTAAATCCCGTTACTGAATAAATAATCGAGGAGCAAACAGATGACCCCGTTTAGTTTTGAATGGCAATGGAATGTAGAATATTTAATCTTCTTCGGGCTTTTGTATATTGCATTGACGATTATCGGATGCGGGCTGGTTTACTGTTTTATAAAGACCTGGTTGAATCTTCCATTGACAGAAGAACATGGCGCTCCACCGGAGATTTCCTACCGGGCAAGGTACTCGGAGTACTGATGCCCATTATTTAGAATTCGCCGACATATAGGCACTGATAAACTCCTCCACCCTGGCTTTAACACCCTCTGTGACTGCACTCAAATCTCCACTGCAGCCAATTGTCTGACTCTCCCATGTAGGAGCAAACAGCTTGATCACAGGCGCTCTCGAAAGGAAAACGATTTGGCTGAACCTGACAATGATATTGTATATTTTTCCGTTGCCTTCTGTTATGTCTTTGACTGTTACAAT
>JAUWMY010000396.1 GCA_030612945.1 Desulfobacteraceae bacterium | reverse complement strand
GACTTGATGGTGCCGCTTGAAGAATATGCAACCGTCTCGGAAGAGGCCACCCTGTTTGAGGCAGTCGTAGCCCTTGAGCAGGCCCAAGAAACACTTGATCGAACCCGGTTTAAATACCTGCATAGGGCGATATTGGTATATGATAAAAACAACAATATTGTGGGTAAGATAAGCCAGTTGGATGTGCTGAGGGCCCTGGAGCCGAAATACGGAGAAATGGGGGACCAACAATCAATTTCCCGCTTCGGTTTCAGTAAAAAATTCTTACAGTCCTTGCGTGAGCAATTCAGTCTTCTTGACATACCCTTTGATGAAGCCTGCAGAAAAGCAGCCCAGTTAAAGGTGAAAAAATTCATGCATTCACCCACTGAAGGCGAATACGTCAACGAAGATGCCACTCTCGACGTTGCCATACACCGCCTCGTCATGGGTCATCATCAATCTTTGCTTGTCACCAGAGGTGAAAAAATTGTGGGAATAATAAAGCTCACTGATGTATTTGCCGAAATCTTTCAGACCATGAAGGCCGCCGAACTGTAAGGAGACGGTGGCAGGATGGCTTAGGGCAGAAACACCAAGCCTTAATATTGACGGTCTCGTAAAAAGTCGTCACTCCGATGAAAATCGGAGCCCAGGAACTCTGTAACCAATTGAAAAAACTGGATTCCGGCTTTCGCCGGAATGACAAAAAATGGTGTTTTTCGACTTTTTACGAGTTCATCAATATTGGCTCATAATTTTACCGCCATCGGCGGTAAAGAATTTTTTACACGTTAGCTAAAGCAACAGGAGAAGATCATATGGTAGATGATTTGGGAGGCGGAACAATAAATAGGCCAATCGAGTGGGGACGCATTATTTTTCTTTTCATGGGACTCCTGCTTTTTGCGCTGGTCTACTATGCCCCCCCATGGTCCGATGCTGTGGACCCCATGGGACAGCATTTTGCGTTAACCAGGGAAGGAAAGGGGGCACTGGCGATATTCCTGTTGGCAGGGACCTGGTGGGTCTTTGAAGTCGTCCCCATCGGAGTAACCAGCCTGGCCATCGGTGTGCTCCAGGCCCTGTACCTGATTCGTCCGGCCAAGGTGGCGTTTAAGGATTTTATGGACCCTTCGGTCATGTTCATTTTTGCATCCATTGTAATCGGACTGGTTTTTACCAAGACAGGGCTCACAAAGCGCCTGGCCTACAAGATGCTGGTGATCGTCGGGGAAAAAACAAGCATGATATACCTGGGCTGCTTTCTTGTGACCTCAGCCCTCGCTCATATCATGGCCCATACTGCCGTGGCAGCAACCATTTATCCACTACTTCTATCCATTTATGCGCTCTATGGAGAAGGCGACAAACAAACCAAATTCGGAAAAGGACTCTTCATGGGCATGGCCTATGTAGCAGGGGCAGGCAGCATCGTGACCCTTCTGGGAGCTGCGCGTGGTGCCGTAGCGATTGGTTTCTACAATGACATTGTGGGCCAAAACATATCATTTTTTCAACTAACCTATTACATGTTCCCCATAGGGTGGATCATGACCTTACTCCTGTGGGGATTCTTCATGATTTTTCTCAAGCCTGAGAAGAAAGTTATCCCCGGCCTGAGAGAAAAAGCCAGACAACTCAGTGCCGAACTGGGACCAATCACGCGAAAGGAAATAACAGCCTCAGTCATTGTCTTCGGGTGTATTATTGCCATGTCTCTGCGCTCTTTCGTCCCGGCGCTTCAACCTATTGACAAAACAGCCATTATCTTGATCTCCACAATCCTTTTTTTCATCACCGGCATCCTGGATCTTGATGATCTCGAGGAAATCCCCTGGAATATCATTCTCCTGTTTGCAGGGGCCATGAGTATTGGCTTCTGCCTGTGGGAAACCGGGGCAGCCAAGTGGATGGCCGTAAACTGGCTTGTTATGTTCAAGGAATCCACCTGGTTTGTATTTGTCATGGGAATTGCCTTCTTCGTCATGATGATGACCAATTTCATTATGAACGTGGCTGCCATTGCCATCTCTCTGCCTGTGGCCTTAGTTATAGCCCCATATCTGGGGGTAGCGCCTGAGGTTATTCTCTTCGCCTCCCTGGTAACAGCAGGAATGCCTTTTCTCTTGCTCGTGGGTGCAGCGCCCAATGCCATCGCCTATGATTCGAGGCAGTTTTCCACCGGCGAATTTTTCCTCTATGGAATACCGGCAAGTATTATTCTTATGATTGTGACAGGGTTTGCTGTTTATGTCCTCTGGCCCTTGATGGGCATGCCCGTGACAATAGGGGGCTAAGGTGGAATGAAACAGCTTGAAAGACTCATTGACCGAATTATCAGCCGGGTGAACATAAATCTGCGGGAATTCGCATTTGATGTGGACCCGTATGTTCGAAAGATCATTCCATTAATGCAATTCAGTAAATTCTACGCCTTTTATGGACTCACACCCTACCACCCCCTCCATTTTCGTTTCAGCCAGTCCAGCCTGGGAGGGAGCTATTTTCTGGGCAAATGTAGTGTTGATAACTCCATCCTTTACAAAAGCGATGTTCGTGGGGACGAACTGAAGCGTAAAGGGGACATGTTTAAATTTCAGGATTGGGATATTTCCCTTCATGAAGATGAAGCCATCCACATTAAAGATAGTTACCTCATAAAAAACCTGGTTCATAATTTTTCCCATGATCCGGAGAACCCGGAGGAATTCTTTATCCATAACACGGTCTCCACCCACTTTGCCAATATTCATGGTTCCCCGGTTGAGGGATGTTTTCTCGGGCCATTCAGCACAGTGGACCTCACCACACTGCATGACTGTGTCATTGGAACGTTTTCATATCTGCAGGTAGGGGAACTCTTTCATCAGATGATAGAACCCGGAAAGATATGGATTCGAAGTGAAAACGCATTTGACTTCAGTTATCAATTCTCTGAGGAAGTTTTAGACAAATACATCCGTTTTGAGACGGGTAAATCGCCCCGGGGACTCTTTATGGATTTTATTGAGGACCGCAAAGGAGATTTTAAAAGGATTTTCGATATGGTCAATCTTGAACCCTACGGATCTGTTGCCCATGGAGCAGCCCTTAATCGTTATGCCGTTGTCAAAGGAAAAACCAAAATCGGCGAAAACGTCCTTGTGGCTCAAAGGGCATATCTGGAAAATGCCTGGATGGGAAAGGGGGCTAATGCCCAGGAAAACTGTTATATTATTGATTCCCGCCTGGAGGGAAACAATGTTACGGCACACGGCGGGAAAATTATCCATGCCCGATTGGAAAAAAAGGTGTTTGTGGGTTTTAATGCTTTCCTTTATGGGAAACGAGATTGCCCCCTGACAATAGGAAATGAAAGTATAGTTATGCCCCACACAATTATCGATCTTGACGAGCCTTTAGACATTCCCGCCAGACATCTAATTTGGGGCTACATAAGAAACAGGCGGGACCTTGAGACACATACGCTTTCCCTTAAATCCTTTTCCGAGATCCAGGGTGACT
>JAUWMY010000392.1 GCA_030612945.1 Desulfobacteraceae bacterium | reverse complement strand
AAGCACATCTGTTCCATAGGTTGGGAGACCCTGACTGGTCACGGGATGCTCGCTCAAGGCCTTGGCAAAGCGTTTTGCTGCTGCCTTGAATGCCTCTTTGTCAGCCAAAGGGGCCTTCTCCCCGTCAGAGGGATCAATTATAATTGCCTTAAGGCCTTTTGAACCCATAACCGCTCCCAGGCCTCCGCGAGCCGCATGCCGGGTGGGGCGCACCTCTCTATCCGTAAAGGCCACAGTGGCGGCCGCCATTTTCCATTCACCGGCCTGGCCAATGCTTACAAACCCAACCTTATCACCAAACTCATTCTTCAGTTTATCCACAGTGGCATAATTACCAAGACCTTTAAGATCATCGGCAGGGGATAACTCATACTTGTCTTTACCGACAAGCAGCTTATGCAGCTTCCCATCTTGAGGCATACCCTCGACGACTATAGCTGCAATTCCAAGCTTTGCAAGATATTGGCCGGCCTGGCCACCTGAATTGGCCTCCTTTATGCCACCTGTCAGGGGGCTCTTGGCTCCCACAGAGATACGACCGGAATTGGCACAGTTGGTGCCTCCCAGAAGTCCGGGGGCAAAAATAAGTTTGTTGTTCGGACCAATAGCTGAACAGGTTGGCTCCACTTCCTTGTTAACAATAGCGGAGGTCAAACCCCTTCCACCGAGACCTTCATAAACCTCAGGGATATCCTCGCTTTTGACCGATAGGTCAGCCATATTGACTCTCAGGATCTTGAACATAGTATTCTCCTTTCTTGAATGTTGGTAAATAAAGGGTTTAAAGTTTTTCTTAGTATGTGATAAGAACATGCAGAAATCAAGGAAATTCTTTTGAAGATTCAATTGGTTAGATCAATATTGACATAAGGGTAAATATACTGTGCCCGGCCTTAAATTGCATTTCTTTATCAATTGGATCATCGGTTGTCCATAGCACGTTGTTTATTATTGGAGTGATGGAGTACTGGAGTGATGGGCCTAAAAGGACTTTTTGAAATTTCAAAACTATTGTTTCAATATTCCCCCGAAAAAAACCGGGATCTTCGACAATACTCCAACACTCCAATACTCCAGCCTTAAATATTTTGATCATATCCAAGAATGAGAAAACTAAAATTGTAACCGTTTAAAGTAGAGATTAAGATTATGTGTTTGACATATCTGCTTATTTTCACGATAATTCCGGAGTCTAATGCTCTTATCCCGGAAATTTTCATGAGGCAAATTTTGAAGGACACCGCGCATGCCACTTAAAATACTTTTGAGCTCAACACTTCGAAAGCATGTTCCCGGCTATGATCCCACAAAAGGTGTGGTTTTATCCCCTGATAAGGAAATAACCGTGGCAGAGCTTTGTAAACAAATGAATATCCCGGCAGATAGAATCAAAATTATCATTGTAGACGGAAAAAATAAGTCCCTGGCACACGTATTGACAGGGGTTGAGCGCGTGGGGCTGTTTCCGGCAATTGGTGGAGGTTGACATGGTTTCCAGTGAAAACAGGCACACCGTGAATATTAGTATATTTGGTTTCCTCCGGCGTTATATGGATGAGCAGGGTCTTCCCTATGCCCTTGAAAGAGAGATCGTGCGCGAGGGTGAGGCTGCCTTTGATATTGCCATTGGGCTTTCCATCCCGCCTGAAAAAATCGAGGCTGTTTTTTGTAACGGGCGGGTCATAAACATCTATGACCCCGTGTTTCCAGGTGACCGTTTGGCCTTTTTCCCCTTTGGAACTCCTGGGCCGTACCGTGTTTTTTTGGGAATAGCAAGGGAGAATATCGAACGCGCACGGCGGGAGAAGAAGGCTGTGGGTATGGAAAAAGGGAAATGAATTCAGAGATACAAATAAATATGCGTGAACTGCTTCATGCGAAATCGAAAAAGATTACGGATCCTGCTGGACGCGAAGTAGAGATACTGGAAGATGCGCAGGCTTCAAAAGTGGCAGAGGAATGCCACTCCACGCTTCACAATATATACATTGAGGCACTGACACTCGGAATTTGTCCCTACCGTTATCTCCGCAACAGGGAGGCCATTTCCCTTAAGGAGCAACTCAGGCTGGCAAAATCCCGTGTGGCTGTGATTGGTGCGGGAGGGCTGGGAGGACAGGTTATCTTATTGCTGGCGAGAATGGGAATTGGGACCCTGGTGGTCGTGGACTATGATGTGTTCGATGAAACCAACCTGAACCGCCAGGCTTTGAGCAGCATGGAGACTCTCGGTAAGCCAAAACCTGAAGCAGCGGCTGCCACGGTGAGTTCTATTAATCCAGGGGTTAAGGTAATACCCTGTCAGGTGAAACTGGACTCTTCCAATGCGCCTGAAATACTAACAGGCTCAAATGTAGTTGTGGATGCCTTAGACAACGTGCAGGATCGATTTCTTCTTGAACGAACTACAAAAAAACTGGGGATTCCACTGGTACATGGAGCATTGGCAGGGTTTGAGGGCCAGGTTATGACCATCTTTCCAGGTGATCCGGGTCTGAAGCATCTCTATAGAAATGAAGGGGCAGGTGGAGATAAGTCAAAGCGCCCTGAGTCCATCCTTGGTGTTCCCACCTTCACGCCTTCCTTGATCGCAACCCTCGAGGCCATGGAGGTCTTAAAGATCATTCTGAAACGAGAAAAAATCTTCAGAACTACCATGGGTCATGTGGACCTGGAAACCGGCCAGATTAATGAGTTTGCGTTTCAAAAAACGTAACTCCTCAATAAATTCGGGTGGAGGTTATCCCTGGCCCAGACCTGATTCGCAATGCATACGTGCTATAACTTCAGATTTGTAAATATTCCAGCGATAATAGCTGCGTCCCAGGATGTCGCGCCAGGGCGGGCCGTAAGGATTTTATAAAAGGCTCACGCCTAAACTCCGAAAGGCCATACAGCCATTGTCATTCTCTTAAGGCATTAATCCGGTCGTGAGCGCCTAAACTTATTGAGAACTTAAAAAAAACTACATAACTGCAAGAGACAAAATGGAAATAAAGAAAAGTTTTGAAATTCTTGAGCTTGACCCTAATGCTTCCGTAGATGAGGCAAAACAGGCGTACAAAGATATCGTTAATGTTTGGCATCCGGATCGTTTCTCTCATAATTCCAGACTCAAAGAAAAGGCCGAGGAGAAATTGAAGGAGATCAACGTTGCATATGAGACGGTAAATTCCTTTTTATCCTCAAAAAAGGGACTCAGGCCAAGGCCGGATCAAGCCCCACAAGCAAAAACCGCAACAAGTGAAAGAACAGAGGCCAAAACAAAACCAGATTCCGAGAGCGGCCACCAAAATTTTCAGGGAGAAGCCAGAGCTGAGGATAAAACAGAAGCAGTCGCTGAAACAGGCACACGGATTTTTTTAGAGGTATGCTCCTTTCTTTACAGCTCACTTCGCCGAATCATTGATAAGCAGGTCCTTAACCCGGAGCCAAAAAATGGAGCCAGCCCAAAAGGGCTTAGCCAGAACCAAAGGCGAGACCGATCCAAGGGCGGAGGAATGGGCAGGG
>JAUWMY010000054.1 GCA_030612945.1 Desulfobacteraceae bacterium | reverse complement strand
CCCGCCAATGGCAGATGATTTCTCAAGAAGATAGACATAGAAACCGGAGCTTGCAAGGTCAAGGGCGGATTGCATACCCGCAATTCCACCGCCCACGACCATGACTGATCCTGACAATTGATTGGTTTTTTTCTTGCTCATTCCTTGCACCTCTCTATAGCTTTGCTGCGTCAAGGACCTGGGGGAGTTTATCCTCCCATCCAACTGTTGAAATCATAACCCCTGCCATTCCCATGTCTTTCAAGCTACCAATGATCTCCGCCGCTACCTTGATACACTGCTTTAATTTGTCAGGGGCCTTTTGAATGTCCCGGATCATTTCCTTGGGAATGGAGATGCTTTTGATATTCCGATCAATGTATCGGGCCATACCTGCTGATTTTAAAAGGAGGACCGTAGGAATTACCGCACCCTTACTGGTGTCTACATGTTTCATGAACTGCTGAAACCGGTGCAGGTCAAAGACAGGTGTGGTAATAAGGAACTGGACACCGAGGTTTATCATTTTATTGAGGTTTTGCATCTCAATATCCATTACCCCACCCAGGGCGCCTGCATTAACGGTCGAACCGGTGCAGAAAGCGGGTGCCCCACTTAGCTCTACACCCGCCATATCCTTCCCGCTTTGGAGTTTTTGAGTGGTTTCGAGAAGCTCAATCAGATTCAAATCGTTTACAAGCCTTGCCTGGGGATGATCGCCATAGGTGATATCTTCCCCTGGAACGGCCATTATATTGGGTATACCGAGAGCTGCTGCGGCAAGTATATCAGCCTGGAGGGCCAGCCGGTTACGGTCTCGACAGCACACCTGAAACACGGTCTCGATGCCGTGACTCTGCAAAAATGCGCAGCCGCCTAGAGAACTGGCTTTCATCACTGCATTGCCCATTTCAGGAACCATAACGGCATCTACTCGTCCTTTGATCTGCCTGGCATTTTTTAAAAAACGCGAGAAGTCAGCTCCTTTGGGCGGTTCAAATTCCCCTAAGACGACGAATTCACCTGATTTAATCTTGGCCTGTAGCGACATGGTGTGATCCTCCACGGTTAGTGGGATAATTTGTGAATGGCATTGGAGATGACCATTTCTATATTAAGTGATTTGATGTTGTTTAATATGACAAATGAGTACCCTCTGTCAATGGGGAACCTTTGTTTACTAAGCCATAACAGGAAAGAGGATTCTAAAGGTAGTCCCTTTATCCACAACGCTTTCCACGTCAATTGTGCCGTGATGGGCATCAACAATGCCCTTGACAATGGCAAGCCCTAATCCGGTACCTATAACTTGCCGGGTCTTAGGGTGTTTGACCCGGTAGAATTTGTCAAAAATTTTAGGCAGTTCCTCTGGGGAAATCCCAACACCCGTGTCCTCGACCCTGATCTCCATATACTCTCCCTGTCCCTGTGCGGTAACAGTCACCTTGCCCCCTTCGGGAGAATAATTAATGGCATTGCTGATAAGGTTATTAAATATCTCCTCGATGTTTTTCGGGTCGGCCTGAACCGGCTTGAGATTCTTGAAAGAAAAGGATAGGTCTATGCCTTTTTCCTTGGCCTTTGAGTCCATCAGGGCAATGGTCTCTTCTATGACCTTACCGATATCAGTAGGTACAAGGCGCTGGACATATTTGCCTGCCTCGATCTTTGCCACATCAAGCAGGTCGTTGATAAGTTCCAGGAGGGAATCTATCCTGTTTGACCCTCTGCTCACGAATTCATGTTGTTTTTCCCCAAGAGGGCCACACAAGCCTTCTAAGAGAACATGGTTTTGCTGTTTGATCGCAGAAAGAGGACTGCGAAGCTCATGTGCCACCATATTGACAAAATCAGTCTTCATTTGATCAAGCTGCTTAAATGCTGTAATATCCTCGATAACGGTAACTGTCCCTACGACGCTGCTGTCCGGGCCAAGGGCTGGCGCTGAAATAGCCCTGAGCACATTTGCCCCTGCATTGATTTCCTGTGAAATTGACTCGTTTTCCGACGATTCCCCGCCCTGAATTTGCTTGAGAGTATTTATCAGGGATTCATCATGTATGATCGTGGAAATAGGGGCAGGGTTTTCCACTTCTTCGGATATTTCCATTAATCGCATGAGTGCCGGGTTGTGGAGAACCACCTCGAGATTGCGGTTTGTCACCATAACGCCGTTTCCCATATAGTTTATGATGGTTTTAAGACGGCTTTTTTCAAGATTGAGATCGTAAAGGTTTCGGATATTTTCCTGTTCAAACTGCCGGGCTTTTTGCTCGAGATTTCTCTTTTCAGCGGCCCTGGTAATGATCAGGAGAAACTGGTCAATCTGAAAAGGCTTGGTAATAAAATCATAGGCGCCTTTTTTCATGCACTCAACGGCCGTATCAACGGTTCCATGTCCCGTGATGATGATAACCGGAATATCAGGGTATTTTTCACCGGTTATTTCAAGGACTTCTTCGCCGCTCATGACCGGCATTTTAAGGTCAAGAAGGATTATGTCCAATGGTTCTTTGGCCAGGACGTCAAGGGCTGCCTGGCCGTTTTCGGCAGTGATCACGTCATAGCCCTTGCCGCTTAATACGCGGGAGCATCCGTCTCTGATGACTTTTTCGTCATCCACAACCAGAATCTTGATTTTTTCATTCATGCTTCATCCAATCCTATGAAAACAGGTTCTTCATCAGGTTGTTCCACAAATCCGAGAGGAAGTTCAATAATAAAACGCGTTCCTCCTTCAGGAGGAGAATCGACCAGGATATTGCCACCGTGGAGGTTTATAATTTTTTGCGAGATACTAAGGCCAAGGCCTGTGCCTTTGCCTACAGGCTTGGTAGTAAAAAACATGTCGAAAATCTTATCCCTTAGTTCTTCCGGTATTCCGGAGCCGGAATCAGAAACTGTAGTAAAAAATAAATTTCTACTACTATCATACTTTGCTGAAATATTCAGCTTTCCTTTTCCCTTCATTGCATCGGCTGCATTAATGAAAAGGTTGGTAAAAACCTGCTGGAGCTGTCCCAGATCGCCAGTCATTTCCGGCATGTCTGATTGGATAATCTTTTTGACCTCGATATCTTGAAACGAGGCCTGATTGATCAATAAATTCAAGGTCTTGGTGATCATTTGTTCTATACTGAACGAGGATGCCTTTCCAACGGTCTGGCGGCTAAATTCCAGTAATTCAGACACAATATTTTTGCAACGCAGTGTTTGATCGATTATTTCTTGAATATCTTTCAAGTGTTGGCTATTATCTATAAAGTTTTCCTTGAGCAATTCGGCGTACATCATGATGCCTGCCAGCGGATTATTAATTTCGTGGGCAACACCCGCTGCCATTTTACCCACAGAGGCAATCTTTTCTGACTGGACAAGTTGGAAGTGGGCTTCTTCAAGGTCTTTTCTCATCTTGAGAATTTCCCGCATGTCAGTGAATACGCCCACGCTTCCTATTTCCTTTCCATCAATCTTGATGATGGAGGCAGACAGGGTAGCCGGTATATCTGCACCGTTTTTGGCTGTAATGGCCATGCTGGTAGGATTCAATTTACCAACAGGTCCGTGCTCATCACTACGCATTTTCTTCATGTTTTCTCTGGCCACATCTATGTTGTAAAAGCTGGCCAGGTGCCCTCTCTCCATGATTTCCCTGGCATTGTATCCGGTCAACCGTTCCATACCCTCATTAAAAATGAGAACATTACCTTTGGTATCCACAACAACAATGCCATCAACAGTGCTCTGGATCACGTTTTCAAAAAATGTATTGGATTTCTCAACCTCACGTTCAAGTTTTATCCTGGGAGTGACATCCCTGGATGCCTCCACTATCTGAACAAATTCACCCTGTTCATTGTAAATAGGGGCAATGGTGATTACATCAAAGCGGTCTTCTCCTTTTTCATCCTTGAATTCTTTGATCGTACTGAAAATTTTCTGCTCTTTTGTTTCTTCCAGATATAATAAATAGCAAACGTGTCCAGCCTCTCCACACGATTTTTCCAGGCCATACCTCACTTCATAGCAATGCTTCCCCAGGACATCCTCATAAGTGAAATTGAAATCGTTAAGAAAGGTCTGATTAACCGCCTCAATGGTCATATCCATGTTTACTACCATAATCCTGTAGGGGAGCGAATCCAGTATAATTTGAGTGTATTTTTTTTCTTTTTCTTCGTGTTCTTGACGTTTTTTTTCTATTTCGGTCTTTTCAATCTCCACCTGGACCAGATCAAACAGAAGCCTGGCTCCCCTGTGGCCTATTAAGGAAATTTCCGGCGGTGTTGTCTGGCGAATCGCCTCCCTTACTTCTGTTGATCCGGTTAGTTCGATGATAAAATTTAATTCCTTCAGACTGTAAAGATCCTGGAAATTGCTGCTTGTGAAGAGTTTATGCTTTTTTGCATAAACCAGGCCTGGCGCTTGAGGGTCTATATCGGCCACGCCCAAAATTTTCATTTTGAGCCTTGACAGTCGTTCGTTATCCAGCATTTGAAGAAGGTCATAGCAGGCCTTTCCGCCACCCACAAATGCCACATTGAGGGGCAGATCAGCTTGGTCGCTTCGAATGACTCCTGCCGGCTCATGGGGCCAGTTTTTTTCTGGCGCTATTACGACCTCTCCAGTCAAATGGTTCTCCTATTAGACTTTTTTTTGAGCCTGTCGATTGCCTTATTTTCCATGTACTTAGCTATCAATTTTAAAGCAACACTTGCTCTTATGGGACCTGAATTGTTCCATCCTTTTTGAAGCGCCTCCTCTTTTTTCTCTCTGAATTGCTCAACACTGTCAGCCATGTCTTGCCAGGCAAACAATTTCTGGAGCACATGACGTTCAGGTGCTGTCAGGTCTTTTTCCGTGTCAAACGTTCTACCGCCACTCGTCGTAATGATCATAGTTTAACCGGCATAAACAGAATGGTTTTTTATAGTATTTCTATGCGTGTTAGATAGTGATTTGTGATGCCCTATTGAATAAAGTTCAAATGACAAAATCCAAATGCCAAATCAAATCCAAAACCCCAATGTCAAAATGTTTTCCAAAACGATCAGTTATTTATCTTTTTCCCATTGTGCATCTTCACCAGTGTAGGCCGCGTTTGAAATAATGGGTGAGCATATATTTTTTAGCATTTGTCATTTGACATTCATTTGAAATTTGGGCTTTTACCTTTGTCATTCGAATTCATTTTATTTACATATTTGGACCCTTTTAGGGATGGTAGTTGATTTGTTGTAATCGATCATTTGAATTTTTTTACTATTATGGCCAATTTTGGCCGGAATTCAAGAAAAAAGCCCGAAGGGTCATTGCTGCATGATCCCCCGGGCTTGAATATTATCTGTCAAGCGTGAATCCTGTTACACCTTTGGCCTGGGAAGCATGCCTGCCAATTCCGAGATTTCCGGAACACGATGCTCCCACTCTATAGCCATGAGGTGAACGCCGGCCACCCCTTCCATTTCTTTGAATTCCTCAATCTGCTCTATTGCAAATTTAATACCTTCTCCAGCCACTTTACCTTTACCAGCCCCCTGGAGTCGCTTGATAAGGGGTGCTGGCACATCCATACCAGGCACCTGCTTTGCCATGTACCGTGCCATACCTACGCTTTTCATGGGGGTGACACCGGCCAGAATATAGCATTTCTCGTGAAGCCCCATGTCAACGGCCCTTTTCATGAATTCCCGGAATCGATCCATGTTATATATACATTGGGTCTGGATAAAGTCGGCCCCGGCAGCGATTTTTTTGGCCAGGCGGTGTACACGGAATTCAAAGGGCTCGGCAAATGGGTTGGATGCCGCGCCAATAAAAAGTTCTGGCGGCACATCGATATCCTGGCCATTCAGGAAAGTGCCTTCATCCCTCATTGTTTTGACCGTGTAGATCAATTGCATGGAGTCAATGTCAAAGACATTTTTGGCCTCAGGATGATTGCCGAATCTCTGATGGTCGCCGGAAAGGCAGAGCATATTCCTGATCCCATGGGAATAGACCCCAAGAATGTCGCTCTGTATGGCAAGACGGTTGCGATCGCGACAGACCATCTGAAAATTGGGCTCCAGACCCTCCTGCAGCAGGATAAGTGAGGCGGCCCAGCTTGACATGCGCACCACTGCTGTCTGATTATCAGTAACATTCACCGCGTCCACACACCCTTTCAGGTGTCCGGCCTTTTCTTTGAGATGTTCAACGTTGGCACCCAGAGGAGGACCGCATTCACCGGTAAAAGCGAAATGTCCGGCCTTTAATACTTTTTCCAGATTGCTTCCTGATTTGTATTCGCTCATATTACCAGTTCCTCCCTGATAAGTCTTCTTGGTCCGCCGTCTCTGGCCGTTATCCAGCTTTTGGGCGGCATGAATTCAAGGAGCTCTTCCAGGCGGCCCAACTCTGTCATCTTTCTGACGATAATATCCCAGATGCAGTCAACGTCTTGGGATATCTCACATTTTCCATTGGAAGACCCCCCGCAAGGCCCGTTCAAGAGACTCTTTGAACAGCGTGCAATTGGGCAGAGACCACCAAAGTGATGAACCACACATTGCCCGCATCCAGCACATCTCTCAGACCAGACGCCATGCTCAACAGCGCCACCCATGAATTTGGTGTTTACGCCCGGGAAAACCCTTGCAGTAGGATACCGTTCAGAAAGAAACTGCGGTCCCACGCCACAGGCGATGGATATAATGGCATCATAGTCGTCGATCATATCTTTGACTTCATCCACATATTCAGGATCGCACTGGCGTTCGAGAGTGTGCTCTTCGACCTCGATTTTTTTACCATTTTTTCTTGCAGCGATTTTTAGGGTAGAGGCCAAAATGGCCGCCTCTTTTGTGCCACCTACGTTGCAGACTGTAACGCAGCCCTTACATCCCAGGACAAGGATTTTATTATAATCCTTGACCATCTCAAGTATTTCTTTGATAGGTTTTGGTTCAGCAACAATCATTACGTATTCCTCGCAGCGTATCTAAATTTTTATTCTGACAGTACCGGCCCCAGTTCTCTAACTCTGTCGTTCATCTCTAAGGCCACATCCACAAATGCCTGGCCCTTACCTGCGGAGAGGTTGTATATGTTTATCCTCTCGGGTTCTATATCCAACTGTTCCAATGTGTTTTTAACATACGCCACCCTTTTGGCTGCCTTGGTGATGCCGGTCACATACTGGCAGCTGTCTTCCTGGCAGCCGGCAACGTATACGCCGTCTGCGCCTTCCTCAAATGGCTTTAGAAGGTGCAGGATTTCAAGGCGGCCTGTACAGGGAACCTGGACCATTTTCACGTTGTCCGGCAATGCCTTATCCATGCCTTCGGCCACGTTAGCGGCGGATGAGGCACAATTTGAACAGTAGAAGGCAACGATTTTGGGTCTGAAGTTATCACTCATACTAATTCTCCCTCTTTTGATTGACTATTGACAATTGTTGGTTGGAGGTTTCTGGAAATCCTCTAATATATTTATAGTTGTTTACATGGCAAACATGAATTTGAGCGCAATGGTATTTTATTTTCCCTCCGGATACAGGACCAAGGGGGCGGTAGTCAAAGCTCTTCTTCCTATCACCGCAGAAGACGAAATAATCAATAGTCAATAGTCAATCGAAAATAGTCAATCCAAAATGGTCAATAGTCAATCGCAAAAAGCACGGCCGGTGCTTCAATTAACATCTGGTCACTGCATGTGCCCATTACAATGGCCTTGCCCGGGCATTCTGCCACACACATACCGCAACCCTGGCAAAGACCGGGATCAATGTAGGCTGCGCCGGTTTCATGGTCAATATAAGGAACGCTAAAAGGGCATGTCCTGACACAGGTGCAGCACACAGCGCATTTTTCCGGGTTGACCTCAGCCACCATCCCTCCCACCTGGACCTTGTCCTGGCTCAGAATTTCTAAGGCCCGGGCCGCTGCGGCTTTGGCCTGGGTGATGCTGTCTCCCGTATCTTTGGGATAAAGACCAAGGCCTGCCAGATAGACACCCTCACTGCTGGCATCCACAGGTTTCATTTTTTCCGGGGATTCGGCAAAAAATCCGTTACGGTCCAGATTCACCCTGAAGATATCGGCCAATTCCTGATTGCTCTTTCCCACAATTGCACTTTGAAGGGAGACAAAGTCGGCTGTAAGACCGACGGGTCTTTCCAGGATCGGATCGTAAACTGTCACCTTGAGCTTACCCTCATTGTCCAGAGACTCGACCACCGGCTTGTTCTCAAGATCATAACGGATAAAGATCACCCCTTTGTCCCGTGCTTCCTTGTAAAGGTTTTCCCTTTCTCCGTATGTGCGCATCTCCCGATAAAGGACATAAATATTCATGCCCGGGTTTTTTATTTTTAGATCAACAGCCGTCCTAACAGTGAAAGAACAGCAGAAATTGCTGCAATGCGGCACGTCAGGTTCTCTTGACCCCACGCACTGTATGAAGACGCCTGCCTTAGCGCCCTCAATGGATTTGGGGGCCTTTAGCAATTTTTCGCTAAGTTCGGACCACAGGTAGACATTTTTGTTTTTGCCGTATAAATACTCCCTCGGTTCGATGGGATTTCCACCTGGTGCCAGGATACTTACACCATGAGATATACTTTTCTCTTTACCTTTTTTTTCTACAATGGAAACGAATTTGCCTGGAAATCCTTTGTTCTCTTTAACCGTAGCTTCCGTCATAACCTTGATGTTTTTGTCTTTTTTGACCGAAGAGATAATGGCCTTAAGGTATTTCTGGACGTCATAACCCTGCCAGGTAGCCTTTACATGACGGCCATGCCCGCCAAGTTCTTTTTGTTTTTCAACAAGAGTGACCGGATAACCTTCTCTGGAAATGGCAAGAGCGGTTTCAAGACCGGCAATACCGCCTCCCACCACCAGGGCCCGCTTGACGACCGGTATTTGCCTTAGAGGTGGCGGCGTTATAAGGGCGACCCGGGCAACACCCATCCGGAGCCGGTCTCTTAATTGCACATCTGCCGTCCCTGGATCGATAGCCCTCAAGTCCACTGTCTCGTAAAGGTATGGATTTAGACCGGCCAGCTTGAGGGCTTCCTCAATGAGATTTTTGTGCACTGCCGGCGTGCAACTTGCAAAAACCAGTCTGTTGGCATCGGTTTCTTTTATCTTATCCGTGATGCTGGTCAGGATATCGCCCTCGACCCTTATGGTGGAGCAGACACCGGGAATTCCCTTTGCCTGCTTTTCCAGGTCAACACTCAGGTCAGGCGCCATACCGGGACAGAAGTGATAGGCAAGGAGGACCTTGGGTTTCTTTGCCCCGGATTTTGACGGCTTCGGGTAGCCTGGCGGAGGTGAAAACGATTCAGGCCCCAATATGGCGGCGACTTCAGATACCGAAGCAGCAGCCTGGTTAATGGATTCGCCAATATCAAAAGGTCCGCTCAGTCCACCACAAACAAATATGCCGGGAATATTGGTTGAAACGGGTTTGAAGGGTTCCTTGACCACAAACTGATTTTCATTTATATCCACCCCGATTTTCCTGGCCAGCTCAATGGCCTCTCCGGATGGTCTGATGCCCACAGAAAGGACGACCATATCAAAAGTTTCCTTCTGCATTTGTTCGTCATCGCCTGCGTAAACAATTTCGAGATCGTTGCCATCCGGAACAGGATTAATTGTATGAACCCTGCTTCGCACAAGCTGAACACCCCGTGAAATGGCCTCGTTAAGATAATCTTCGAACCCTTTTCCATGGGTTCGCATATCCATGTAAAAAATGGTTGTTTCAATATCTTCATCAAATTCTTTTGTGTTAACGGCCTCCTTCAGCGCGTACATGCAACAAACTGATGAGCAATAGGGGGCATCACACTGGTTGATATCACGGGAGCCCACACACTGAAGCCAGGCTATTTTTCTGGGGGCCTGACCATCGGAGGGTCTTCTCAAAATGCCTTTCCCAGGCCCAAGGGGCTTCTGGCTCTGTTCATACTCCACACTGGTAAGCACATTGGGAAGGGATCCATAGGAATATGTGTCATATTTTGTTGGATCAAAGGGTTCGATCCCGGCCGCAAGGATAATGGCACCGGTATTAACGGTTTTTTCGTCATTTGCAGTTTTTACTGTAACACTGAAATTCCCCGTGTCTCCAGAAATGTCGAGTACGGTGGTATCCAGCATTACGTTAATATTGGGATCCTGTTCGCAAGCGGAGGCCCTGGGGTCCAGCTTACAGCAGGCACAGAGTGGATAAATTCGGTGCAGATTTGGTATCATTCCGCCGAGTGAGGGCGTACGTTCGATTAGATGAACTCCGTAGCCAGCGCCAGCGAGGGAAAGCGCGGCTTGAATTCCGGCAATTCCACCGCCTACTACCATTACAGAACCTTTTGGTTTGTCTTGACCCATTAAATTTTTCTCCTGCTTTTTGAGCGTTTAATTTTTAAGAGGAATTGTGTTGCGGTTCACATTTGCGGGTGGGAAAAGAGCGCATAAACTTGAAGAAAAACGGGTAGTTTTTTCTAATTTGG